>PHBF01000009.1 GCA_002841905.1 Deltaproteobacteria bacterium HGW-Deltaproteobacteria-17 | reverse complement strand
GACGGCGAGCAGGTCCTGCTCCTGCCAGTACAGCCACAGGTTCCAGTAGGAGATCACGAGATCGCGCACCAGCGCCTGGGCCTTGGCCTCACGGGAGAGCCGGTCCGCGTCGAGCTGGATGCGGGCCTTCTGCGTGGCCGCGGTGGTCACGTCCCTTCCGAAGCCGGCCAGCAGCGGATGGCTGAACACGAACGTGAACGCGTTGGTGAAGGACTTGCTCTCCATCTCGGTGGGCGGACCGCTCATGGCCAGCGTCATGACCTGGTCCATGCGCGAGGTCGAGAACTGGAGGGCCACCATGCCGCCGGTGGGCAGCAGCCGCGCGATCTGGGCGTCGAAACTGTACTTCTTCACGCTGGTGATGGAGAAGACGTTCCCCGGTACGAACTCGCTCTCCTGGGACACCGCGTTGAGGTTGGCCGACAGCTGCGTGTCGAACATCGCCGAGGTGGCCCGGATGGTGGCGCGGCTGGTGAGGATCTTCAGCCCCGCCTCCCTGAGGCCGCGGTTGTGCGAGATCGCGCGGGCCAGGACCTCCGGCAGGGAGATGGACCTCACCGCTTCGGCGTCCGGTGCTGGGTCCACGGGCGCCGGCCTGATCACCACGGGCGTCGTCGTCTCCTTCGGAGCCGGCGTCGTCTCCACGGGCACGGGGTCTGTCACGGGCACGGGCGTCTCCTTCGGAGCCGGCGGCGTCTCCTTCGGAGCCGGCGGTGTCTCCTTCGGCTGTGTCACGACCGTCGGGACCGGGGGCTGCGGTTTGGCCATCGGATCCGGCGGTCTGGCCGGCGAGGCAGGAGCGAGCAAAAGGGAAAACACGAGCGCCGGGATCATGCGCTCACCTCCGTCTCCGGAACGAACCGGTGAAAGACAGTCCTGGGTTTGCGGGAAAAAAGCATGGTGTTCAAGAGCTGCTCCGGCATGTCACTCAAGAATGCCGCAGCACCGGGACGGTGAAGGCCTTGATGCCGACGCCGGGTGTCTTCTTCCGCACATGGGCGACCAGGGTGTACAGGTGATCCTCGGTGGCCTTGTCGGCGAGGATGGCCACGACGTGGTTGGTGCCGGGCCAGGTGTGGGAGTTCAGCCGGGGCTCGGAGTGGCCCCCCTTCCCGAGGATGTCCAGCCACTGGGTGAAGTGCCGGATCTCGAAGTCGGAGAGGAACTCCATGACCTCGGACTCCAGCGAGGAATCGTAGACCAGGTAGGTCAGGGTGACGACGTCCGCTCGTTCGGTCATGACTTTTCCTCCATGGCGATGATCTCCAGGCGCCGCTGGTCCATGCGCCTGGTCTTCCGGCGATCGGCGCGCCGCTGCCGTCCCTGCTCGAAGAAGGTGTACATCACCGGGACGAAGAAGAGCGTGATGAAGGTCGACACGGTGAGGCCGCCGATGATGACCGTGGCCATGGCCACCCACATCTCGGAGCCCTCTCCGGTGCTCATGGCCAGCGGGATCATGCCGCAGATGGTGGTCACCGTGGTCATGAGCACCGGGCGCAGGCGGGAGGAGCCGCCCCGGACCACCGCTTCGATGACGCCCAGCCCGCGCTCGCGCAGCAGGTTGGTGAAGTCCACCAGCACGATGCCGTTGTTGACGACGATGCCCACGAGCATGATCAGGCCGACGAACGAGAGCATCGACAGGGTCTGGCCGGAGATGACGAAGCCCCACAGGGCGCCGAGCATGGCGAACGGGATCGTGAACAGGATGATGAACGGATCGCGCAGGGACTCGAACTGCGCGGCCATGACGAAGTAGACGAGGAAGACGCCCAGGATCATGGCCAG
This sequence comes from Deltaproteobacteria bacterium HGW-Deltaproteobacteria-17, assembly GCA_002841905.1. GTDB lineage: Bacteria > Myxococcota_A > Polyangia > HGW-17 > HGW-17 > HGW-17. The sequence goes on along the minus strand of PHBF01000009.1, from coordinate 21,808 downwards.
GATCAGCAGGCCGAAGCTCTCCTGCTGGTCCTTGCGGGCGCCGCCCATCAGGATCTGGAAGCCGTCGGGCACCTGGATGGTCTTCAGCAGCGCCTCCACGTCCTCGGAGACCGATCCCACGTCACGGCCCATGATGTCGGCCTCGACCTTCACGATGCGCTGCTGGTTCTTGCGCTCGATGGAGATGGGGCCCTGGTGCTGCTTCAGGGTGGCGATGTTGCCCAGTTCAATGAACTTGCCGGTGACCGTCGGGATGCGCAGATCCATCAGTTGCTGCAGGTCCTGGCGGTTCTTCGGGTCCAGGCGCACGAAGATGTCGTACTCCTTGCCGTTCTCGCGGTACCGGGAGACGATCTGGCCGTTGAAGGCCGCGCGGACCGTGTTGCCGGCGGTGTACATGTTGACCCCCGTCTGGGAGGCCTTGTCGCGATCCAGGATCACGCCCATCTCGGGGTTGCCGTCCTTGCGGCTGATCTGGGTGTTGGTGATGCCCGGGATGGTCTTCAGGCCGGCCTCGAGGGTGTTGGCCAGGGAGGCCGCCACCTGGTCGTTCTCGCCGTAGATCTCGATGGAGACGGGCTTGGCCTGCCCACCCATCATCTGGGCGCCCTGGTCCTGCATCAGGATCTTGACGTTGGCCCCGGGGAACATCGTCGTCAGGTGCTGGAGCGACTCGGCGACCTGCTGGGCCGTTCGCTTGCGGTCCTTCTTGTCGATGAGGGCCACCATGACCTGGCCGTAGTTGTCGCCCTGCTGGGTGCCGCTCATCAAGCCGCCGTTCTTGTTCTGTCCCCACAGGGTCATCATGGTGCGGACCTCGGGGGTCTCCATCTGGATCCGGGCCGCCAGCTCCTTGACATACCGCTCGGTCACCTGTGCCTTGGTGCCCGGCGGGAGCTCCACGAAGGCCTGGACGGAGCCGCTGTCCATCTGGGGCATGTACTCGGTGCCGACGTAGGGCACCAGCAGGATCGAGGAGAGAGAGACGGCGGCCACGATGGTGAAGGTGACCAGCTTGTTGTGCACCGCCAGGGTGAGCAGCCAGCGGTAGCCGGCCTCCAGCGACGTGAACGCCAGCTCGGACTTGTTGAAGAACCAGCCGAAAAGCCCACGGTTCGGTTTTGCATTCTGTAGGCGATCGAACGGAATCAGTGTCAGGTGTGAGGCTATTTTGAGGAAAATTTTACCGATAATCCCGGGGTTGTAGTCATTTTTCAGCAGGAGCGCCGAGAGCGTCGGCACCAGCGCCATGGCCACCAGCAGCGACGTCATGAGCGTGAAGGTGATCACGAACGCCATCTGCGAGAACATGATCCCCACCACGCCGCCGACGAAGAGCACCGGGAAGAAGATGGCCACCGTGGTCAGCGTGGAGGCGACGATGGCGCCGAGCACCTCCTGGGTCCCCGCCACCGCGGCCTCGCGGGGCCGCTCCCCCCGGCCGAGGTGCTGGAAGATGTTCTCCAGCACGACGATGCCGTTGTCGACCACCATGCCGATGGCGATGGACATGGAGGTCAGCGAGATCATGTTGATGGTGTAGCCCTTGAGGTACATGAACAGGAAGGAGACCACCATGGAGGTCGGGATGGTGATCGCCATGATCAGGCTGCCCTTGAAGTTGCGCAGGAAGAGCAGGATCACGATGATGACCAGGATGCCGCCGGTGGTGACGGTCTGCGTCAGGTTGTCGATGGTTCTGGTGATGTTCTTGGTGAAGTCCATGACGAGGACGATCTCGACGTCCTTGGGCAGGGTCTTCTTGAGGGTCTCGAGGCGCTTGAGCACCGCGCGTCCGACCGTGACCGTGTTGGCCGAGGACTGCTTCTGCACCATCAGCATCAGCGAAGGGCCGTTCTTGCCCACGGCGAAGAAGGTCTGCTCCTCGGTGGTGTCCTTCACCGTCGCGATGTCCCGGAGGTAGACGACCGCGCCGGTCTGCGGGTTCATGCCGACGACCAGCCCCTCGAGCTCCTGCGGCCGGCCCAGTTCACCGGGGACGCGGAGCAGGAAGGTCGTGTCGTTGACGGTGAGATCTCCTCCCGGAATGGACACGTTGGCGGTGGCGATGACGCCCTTGACCGCGTCGTAGGTCACCCCCGTCTCCTCGATGCGCTGGCGGTCCAGCTCCACCCGGATCTGCCGGACCAGGCCGCCGAAGATCTGGACCTGGGCCACGCCGGGCAGGTTCTTCAGCGGGTTGACGATGTGGTCCTCGGCGAACTGGCGCAGGGTGGGGTACCGTTCGGGCGTGGACTGGATGGACATGAACATCACCGGGATCATGGACATGTCGAACTTGAACAGGTAGGGCTCCTCCACATCCTCAGGCAGGAAGCGCTTGGCCAGGCCGATCTTGTCGCGGATGTCGTTGGAGGCTTCGGCCAGGTCGGTGTCCCAGTCGAACTTCAGGGTGACCATCGAGATGTTTTCCTGGGACTTGGAGGTGACCTCGTCGACGCCGCTGACCGTGGAGAGCTGCTCCTCGAGGACCTTGGTGACGTTCTTCTCGACGTCCTCCGGGCTGGCCCCGGGGTAGACGGTCACGACGGTGATCACCGGGATCTCCATGTCCGGCATCAGGTCCAGTTTCATGAACTTCAGGCTCACCAGACCCATGAGGGTGATGGCCAGGAAGAAGATCAGGGTGGCGGTGGGCCGGTGGACGAAGGTCTTGGAGAGGCTCATGGGGTCACCTTGCCCCAGTTGGTGTAATATTTGAACGGATCCTCCTCCATCAGCCGCACCGACTGTCCGTCAAACAGCGCACGCTGGCCGAGCACGACCACCTGCTCGCCGGCGGACAGCCCGTGGACCACCTCGGCCAGCTTCGCCTCCGTCACGCCGACCTTGATCAGGCGCTGGGAGACCTTGCCGTCCTTGTGCACGAAGACGAAGTCATAGCCGTCCTTGTTGATGATCGCGTCGATGGGGATGACGAGGGCGGCCGGACGTTTCTCCAGCACGACGTCGACGCGCGCGAACATGCCCACCTTGAGGGGCCGCTCCACCTGGTGCACGACGGTCCCTTCCTGGAAGGACAAGGCCTCGTTCGGGATCAGGATCGTCACCTTGAGGGTCTTGGTCACCGCGTCGAGCATCTCCGCCACCTGATCGATCTCGCCCGGGAACACGTGGTCGTAGGCGTCGACACGGATCTTGCATTTCTGGCCCTTGTGCAGGTACAGCACGAACTTCTCGGGCACATGGATGTCGATCTTCATGACGTCGAGCTTGGCGATGATCATCAGCGGCGAGGTCTTCATGGCCTGGGAGGAGGTCATGAGATCGCCCATCTCGACGGCCTTCATGATCACGGTGCCGTCGATGGGCGCGGTGATCGTGGCGTCGGACCACGAGGCCGAGGCCAGGGACACGGCCGCGCTGGCCTGGTTGACCTGCTGCTCGGCCATCTTCAGCCCCAGCTCCATCTTCTCGTAGTCGTTCTGGGTGACGGCCTTCTGTTCGTAGAGGGTCTTGATGTCCTGGAAGTTCTTCTTCGTGTTTTCATAATTGAGCCGTGCCTGGGCCTGCATGGCGCGGGCCTGCTGATAGCCCAGGGCGCTCTTGGCCGCGTCGAGGCGCGCCAGGGTGTCGCCGGCCTTGACCACGTCGCCCTCCTGCACCTTCAGGCCCAGGACGATGCCGGGGACCATCGAGAACACCGTGGCCTGGGTCCTGGCCACCAGGGTCCCCGAGGCGGAGAACGACCGGTCCAGGTCCATGCGCTCGACGGGGGTGACGCCCACGATGAGCCGGCGGTCCATGGCGTTGAGCTGCTTTTGTTTTTCCAACTGGGCCTTTTTTTCGGCGATGCCCTTCTGGATGCTCTGGAACACCATGAAGGTGAGTCCGCCCAGGATGACCAAGGAGAAGAGAATGCTGAGGATGCGCTTCATCATAATGGAATCGGTTCCTTTGGCTATTGGACAGGAGAAAAACCACCGGAGGCGGCGCGTCTGGATCGCTGTTCCTTCCAGATGTCGAAGGCCTCGAGGATGATCCGTTCAAAGAATACTTGAAATTCAATCATTTCCTGAATGTTCTCCCGGGCCTGTTCGGACAGGTGGGCGAAGTCCTCCTGGTTGGAGGCGAAAAAGTCGTGAAAACCCTTGAGCGCGCTCATTTTTTGTTCCAGCATCTGCACCACGAAGTGCCGGCGCAGACGGTAGCAATGGCCGCGGGTATGCTGGGAGGCGCATTTCTCAATGGGCCCTGCATGCCCGAGCAGGCGCAGCATCTGGCTGATGGCGCCCTTGGAGCCGCCGGTCATCCGGATCAGATCCTGGGTGCTCTTCTCTGGCGGCTCGCCGAACAAAAGGGCGGCGAAGAGCCTCCCGGCCAGCTTGGGCAGGCCGAAGACCTCGATATGGACTGCAAATTCCTCAATCAGGCGTTCGATTCGTTTTTCATTGGTTTCATTGGTCAAGGCGCGTCTCCATGGGATGGAAATTTTGCAAAGTTTTCAAAATACAAAACCTTGCAAACTTTGTATACGAAAACGGGAGATTTTAATCAAGCTGAAAAATTCCGCTCCCATGAAAATTTCTGGAAACCCTGGTGGACTACTGGATCTCGCGGCGGAACTCGGTGGGATCGCCCGCAGGCTTGTACGGCTCCGGCGGGGGCGGGAGGGGCGCGGTCGGATCGGCCGGGGGCTTGGTGCCCTCCCGGATGATCATCGCCGCGGGGGGATAGTACAACGACCAGGTCTCGGACTTGACCTCGACGCCCTGGGCGTCGAAGAAGATGCGGCGTCGTCGCACGTGGTAGCCCTTCTGGCCGCGCTGATCGAGCTTGTAGGTGCCCCGGGTCATCTGGTCGTCGGGGCGCATGGTCGTGGTGAAGGGCACCTCCCCGACGATCTTGCGCTCGAAGCCGATCCGGGCGTAGGGCTTCTCGCGGCCCAGGATCTCGGCGCGCACCCGGCCGCGGGAGACGTCCATGCGGATCGCGATGGGGAAGGGGTACGGGTTGCGCAGGATCAGGTCCACGCCGGGGTAGACGACGGTGGCGTCGAGCCCGAGGTCGATGTAGTGCGACACCTGCGTGTGCACCTTGAAGTCGATGATGTCGAGCCCGGCGAAGAAGGCCGCGGCGAAGATCGTCGAGGCGATCTGGCACATGCCGCCGCCGATGTCGTCGACGAGCTCGCCGAGGCTGATCACGGGCGCCATCCGGTAGCCCTCCTTGGTCGTGCGCGGTCCGACCACGAGGTTGAACGAGAAGTCGCGGTTGGGCAGGAGCACGATGCCCGTGACCTTCGAGGCGCCCATCTTCAGGTTGTGGGCGCGGTAGGCGAACTTGCCGTGGTCCACGAAGGAGGTCTCGTACCAGCCCAGCACCGTCGACAGCGAGAGGGCGGCCAGATCCTCGGTGGTCTGGTTGGGCACCAGCGTCTCCACGGCCAGGCGGACCTCGTCGCGGCCTGCCAGGATCGCACGCTCGGCGGCCGCGATGGAGGCGGCGACGTCGAGCAGCCGACCGTTGACGCTGGGCACGACCTGCTTTTTGAGCAGGTCCAGCCGCGCCGGGACAGAGGGGCGGTCCACGGTCTGCTTGAGCTGGGTGAAGAAGGCCTCCATCGCGGAGCGGTCGTACGAGAACGGGGTGAACAGGAGCACGCGGCCGTCCCGGGCCGCCCGGCGAAGGGCGAGACGCTCCCAGAAGCCCGTGCGGGAGGCCAGCAGCGACTCCAGCTCGCGGCGCACCGCGGGCACGTTGAAGCGCAGCCCCAGCTTCTTCACGGGGACGTCGAAGCGCTCCGTCCCCAGCACCACGGTCAGGGGCCGGGCGGCGTTGGCGCGGGTCTGTTCGGCCACGCGCGCCTCGAAGTCGGCGAGGCTGCAGGCCGGCAGCGCGCGGCCGTCGACGATGACGCCAACGGGGACCGTCGTGGGGGTGCGGGGGATCCAGGTCCAGGAACTGGCGGCCACGGAGGCGACCATGACAATCGAGAGGAGGATGCCGGAGGCGTTCATGGGAGGGGGATGGTTCCTTTTCGGGCGACGTCGGCGGCGAGCCGGAGGGTGCCCAGCCGGCTCGCATAGCAGGTCAGGTCCGCTTCGGGGAAGCGCTGCCCCGGTGCCAGGAAGACCACGCCGCCGGGCTCGACCATCACGCGGACGCTCACGGCTGCCTTCGAGCAGTCCGCCAGGACGTCATGGATCCGCTGCTGCTCGTCGGCCGTCAGCGGCCGGGTGGTCGTCCGGGGGGCGCCGTCATCGGCCATGGGCCCGGGGCCCGTCTGAGGCAAGCTGCCCTCCTCCTCGGCGGTGAGCCCGCCACGTTCGTGCTCACGCTCCTGCCGGGAGCGTTCCTCGGACAGGCGGCGGGCCTCCTCGACCGACAGGCGCGGGGAGGGGGGCGGGTCGGCGAACTGTCCCTCGCCGCCCTTGCAGGAGACCAGGAACACGAGCAGGCACGGCAGCAGGTCAAGCTTCATCCTGGGAATCTCCGTCTCTCTGAAGCCCGGACGCGAGCGCGGCGCGGACCCGCTCCATCAGTTCGGGCATGGTCTGGGTGTCGTAGGCCGTGGTGTCGATGGCGGGATGGAAACGCACCTGCACGCTGACGGGGTTCAGTTTCAGCGAGCCGCGGGGCATGATCTTCCAGGAGTGGGCGATGGAGACGGGCACGATCGGCGCGCCGGCGGCCAGGGCCAGGTGGAACACGCCTTTCTTGAACGGGCCCATCCGTGGCCGGCCCGAGCGGGTGCCCTCGGGGAACACGAGCAGGTTCTTGCCGTCACGCACCATCTGCGCGGCCTGCTCGATGCTCTGCATCGCGCTGGGACGGTCGTGACGGATGATGGAGATGTTCCCCTGCCTGCGCAGGGCGCGCCCCAGCACCGGCATCTTGTCCAGGGTGTGCTTGTACAGCCAGAAGATCGGCACCGGCACCGTCGCACCCAGGATCAGCACGTCGATGTTGCTCTGGTGGTTCACGAAGAAGACCTGGGAGCGGTGGTGATGCACGTGCTCGAGCCCGGTGGCGCTGACCTGGATGCCGAGGATCTCGAGCACCCTGCAGGACCAGCCCGGCAGCGCCGCGTTGGGGCCCGCCGAGAGGGGATTGTAGGGGTCGACCATGCCGTAGTGCAGGGTGGTCACCACGAACTTCATCCACTGCCGGGCATGCCGCGGGATCTCGAGCAGGTTTTCCACATGTTTCCACAGGACTTCGGCTGAAGGCAGTGACTTGTCCACCATGCGCTCCATCGGACCTCCGGGGCCCGTGCAGGCGACAGTGTAGCTGAAACCGCGCGCGGGTTCAACCTTCTTCAGGGACCGCCGCCGTCGCTACTTCCACGAAAAAATGTCCGAGAACTCCCAGAAGACGCCCACGCCGAACCAGCCGCCGCGCACCGCCTCGTCCCCGAAGCCGTAGCCCGCGACCATGCCGGCGCCGATGGAGCCGACGGGCCGCCCCGCCGGAAACGGCTCGAAGGCCGACAGATGGACGGACACGACGTGGCCGGTCTCCCCGCCGACCACGCGCGGGCCCCAGGAGATCGCCAGGGCGCCGGCGTTGCGGCCGAAGAACCACAGGTATTCGAGCTTGCCGGCGGCCGACCCCGCCCCGGACCGGTCGAAGAAACCGCCGGTGATCCGGGCCCCGGCCAGGCACACCCCCCGGCCGCAGCGCCCCCCGGCGGACACCTCGGCCTCCGCCTCGGCGCCGAGCTCGGTGAGATCCCGGACCGTGCCGGCCCCGCCGGCCCTGGCCGACCACGCGCAGCCGGAAGCGGCCGACCACAGCACCAGCAGCAGGGCCATCCCGGGATGTCGGGCGGGACGGTCGAATCCGGCGTTCGGGGCAGGGTGGACGGCGGTGACACGGAGGCGTGGCAAGGGATCAGGTTCCTTTCGGTCCGGCCTCTGGACATGCGCCGGGAAAACCACCGGTGTCAAGAAGAATCGGCCTTGGAAGTGCGCTCCAAATCATGTAAGGTGGCCCGCGGAAGGAGTGAAATCGAATGAGAACATCGACAAATGTGTTGATTTTCATGGTATTTTCAACCGGTATCATGTGGTCCGCCTGCAAACCCGAGCCTCCCAGACGCTGCTTTCTGGCCAGCGAGGAGGATCTGCAGAAGAAAATGGAGGAAGCCCCGATGACCGACCTGACGAACAAGGCTGATCAGGCCCCGAGCAAGAAAACGGCGCCCGCGCCCATCGCGCTGCCCGAGCGCGACACGATCGACGCCAAGTACAAGTGGGACGCCACCGTGCTGTTCGCCTCCCGCGAAGCCTGGGAGCAGGAGCTGGCCGCGGTGACCGAGCTGGTCAAGGACAAGAAGCTGCAGCGCTTCAAGGGCAAGCTCGGCGGCACCACCAAGGCCGTGGCCGACATCATGAAGGGGATGTCGGACCTTCAGTTGCGCCTGGAGAAGCTCGCCTTCTACGCCCAGCGCGACGCCGACGTGGATCTGCGCAAGAGCGAGGGCCGCGAGATGATGGAGCGCGTCAAGTCGCTGGCCAACCTCGTGGAGAGCGACACCAGTTACATGGAGCCGGAGTTCATCCGCCTGGGCCAGAAGAAGCTCGAGACGCTGCGCGACGCCAGGGAGCTCGCCGACCACCGGCGCTACTTCGAGAGCCTGATCCGGCTGCAGAAGCACGTGCTGTCGGGACCCGAGGAGGAGATCCTCTCCCGCGCCGGCATCATGGGCGACGTCTCCTACGAGACCTACGAGGCCTTCTCCCACGCGGATCTGACGTTCCCGACCGTCACCGACGCCGAGGGCAACAAGATCGCCCTCTCGGCTGCCATGTATGGAAAATATCGCAGCGCCATGAACCGCGCCGACCGCAAGAAGGTCTTCGAGGCGTTCTGGCCGGTGTTCAAGCAGTTCCGCAACACCTTTGCCTCCCTGCTGAGTTCACAGATAAAATATTATTCATATGTTGCGAAGGCGCGCAACTATCCCGATCCGCTGACCGCGGCCCTGTTCCCGAAGAACATCCCCACCGACTACTACAAAGGGTTGGTCAAGGGCATCAACGAGAACCTCGACGCCTTCCATGACTTCCTGAACCTGCGCAAGAAGATGCTGAAGCTGCCCGACGCGGCCCGCTACTACGACATCTACCCGCCGCTGGTGACCGCGCCCCCGAAGAAATACACCTTCGAGGACAGCAAGACCCTCATCCTCGAGGCCCTGGCCCCCCTGGGCGACGACTACCGCAAGCTCATGGAGGACGCCTTCCGCGAGCAGAGCGGCTGGTTCGACGTGTTCCCCAACGCCGGCAAGCGTTCGGGCGCCTACATGGACAGCGTCTACGGCGTGCACCCGTTCATGCTGCTCAACCACAACGACGACTTCGACTCGGTGAGCACGCTGGCCCACGAGCTCGGCCATGCCATGCACAGCGCCTACTCCATGAAGACCCAGCCGTATCCGAAGAGCCACTACGTCACGTTCACGGCCGAGGTGGCGTCGGTCGTCAACGAGACCCTCCTGATCGAATACATGCTCAAGAAGGAGAAGGACCCCGAGGCGCGGCGGTTCCTGCTGTCGCACTACCTCGACGGCTTCCGCGGGACCGTGTTCCGCCAGACCATGTTCGCCGAGTTCGAGCTGGCCGCCTACGAGGCCTACGGCGCCGGAAAGGTGCTCACCGCCGACGCCCTCGACGAGATGTACCTGCAGCTGCTCCGGCGCTATCACGGCCACGACAAGGGCGTGATGGACATCGAGGACCTGTACGCGGTGGAGTGGGCCTACATTCCGCACTTCTACTATAATTTCTATGTGTACTCCTACGTCAACGGCCTGCTGGCCGCCACCGTGCTCGCCGACGCGATCATCACCGGCGGGAAGCCCGCCGCCGAGAAGTACATCAACGGCCTGCTCAAGGCCGGCGGCTCCAAGGACCCCCTGGAGATCCTGAAGGACGCAGGCGTGGACATGCTCGATCCGGCGACCTTCAAGAAGGCCGTCGACAAGTTCCGCCAGCGCACGAAGGAGCTGGCCGAGTACGCGAAGTAGAACTCCCGCCGAACTCCCGACGAAAGAGATTCACCGCGGAAAACGTTGAAAGGCTGTCCGGCCCGCTCCATCCCCCTTTGACAAATCGTTATTAGTTGGTATGAACTCTCCATGGTCAATCTCCTGCGGACTTCCGGTCGACATCTGCGGTTCATCCTGCCCGTCCTCTTGTCGTTTCTCCTCTGCTCATGCCTGGTGGATGGGCGCTCCGCGCGGGCCACGCCCGACACCGTGTTGACCTGTGAAGGGGCGCTGGACTGCCCGGACGCCGATCAATGCGAAGGGCAGGTCTGCGTGCCGGCCCCGGGCTGCCTGCTGTGTTCGGATCGTCCCCAGGCGGTCACCGGCTGCTTCCACGGAACCTGCTTCACGGCCTTCTGCGACGCCGGATGGTTTGACGCCAACGGCCTGTACCAGGATGGCTGCGAGTACGCCTGCGAGCCCACCGAGGGCGGCGTCGAGGTCTGTGACGGCCTCGACAACGACTGCAGCGGCCGCATCGACGATCCGTTCGATCTCCAGCGGGATCCGCATCATTGCGGCGCCTGTGACCATGCCTGTCCTGTCCGGCCGCACGCGCAGCCCGTGTGTCATCAGGCCCAGTGCCTGCATGTCTGCGACGCCGGCTGGTACGATGTCGACGGCAACGCGGAGAACGGCTGCGAGTCGCAGGAGTGCGTCCCCACGTCCGGAGGGATCGAGGTCTGTGATCTGGCCGACAACGACTGCGACGGCGCCGTCGACGAGGACATCGTGAAGGATCAGCCGGACTCATGTGGCCCCTGGTGCGAGTTCTGCCAGTACGACCATGCCCAGGCCCTCTGCACACAGGGCGCCTGCGCGCTGGGTGCGTGTGACCCCGGATGCGCCGACCTCGACGGGACTCCGGAGAACGGTTGCGAGTACTGCTGCACGCCCACGGCCGGCGGCGTCGAGATCTGCGACGAGCTGGACAACGACTGCAACGGGCTCATCGACGACGGTCTGACCTGCGCCTGTCCGGCGGACATGGTCCTGATCGAGAGCCGCTACTGCATCGACCGGTACGAGTCCTCCCGTCCGGACGCGACGGCGGCCTCGCCCGGCTCGGACAGTTCCATGTCCACCAGCCGTCCCGGGGTGATCCCCTGGTCCAACGCCTCCCTGGCCGACGCGGCGGGAGCCTGTCTGGCAGCCGGGAAGCGGCTGTGCACGTCCCTGGAGTGGGAGACCGCGTGCCGGGGGCCGGACCGCTCCACGTACTCCTACGGGGATGCCTACGAGCCGGGCACCTGCAACGGCATCGACGCTTTTTGCAACTGCGGGGCCGGCTCGGCCTGCGAAGCCCAGCCGGTATGTCCGTTCGCTCACTGCTACGGCACCTGCGGCGCGAACTTTCATCCGGTGGCCACCTCATCCTTTGCCCGGTGCACGAACGCCTATGGCGTGTTCGACATCAACGGCAACCTCTGGGAGCGCGTGGAGGGCGGCGCCGGCCGCGGCGGGGCCTACAACTGCTCCGACTCCGAGAGCCTCCACCAGTGCGGGTACATCGCCAACTGGGGGTCGCAGGCTTTGACCAACTTTGGCTTCCGGTGCTGCTGTACGCAGTGTCCGTGACGACCGACGGGAGCAGCTCATGAGCGATTCTGAAAACTCCGGTCCGGGAACGCCCGCCCCTCGGTCCGGGGCAGCCGTACCATGGCGCGAGCTGGCCCTGGCCTGGCGTGACGCGGGGCTGCTGGTCGTCTTCGCCACCGTCAGCGCGCTCGCGTTCAATGGGCTGCGTCCCAACGGGCTTCCGCTGCTGCGCTATGCGCCGTTCGACCTGCTGGGCCCCTGTCCGGAGATCCTGAACGACGTGCCCCGGATCACCGCCGACAAGCTCAAGCCCGGGGATCCCAACGTGGTGATCGTGGACGTGCGTCTGGCCTGGGACTTCCTGGCGGGGCACATTCCGGGCGCGTGGTTCCTGCCCCTGTACGAGACCGCGCCCCCCGACGAGGCGGTCGTGCAGCGACTGCGGGCCCTGAAGCCGGGCACCTGGATCGTGCTCGTGGGCGCGGCCGGGACGGTCACGGCCGAGCGTGCGCTCACGGCGCTCTCGGTCCAGGGGCTGCGCGGACTGTTCGTGCTCGAGGGCGGCCTCGGGGCCTGGGAAGGACACCATGGTCCCCTGGCCGCCGTGCAGGTCCCTGCCGTGGCGGACCCCCAGGATCCGGAAGGTGCGCTCTGGATCGACGCCCGCGATGAGGAGTCCTTCGCCGCCGGTCACCGGGAGGGAGCGATCAACCTGCCGTTTGACGACCTGCTGCCACCGGATCCCGAGGTGCTGCTGAGGATCCGCGCCGCGAAGGCCGACCGGATCTATGTGTATCCCGTGGATCCGGCGTCCGGGGCCGATCGTGCCGTGTCCGGAGCGACCCCGCAGCCTGCGTTCGGCGTCGCCTGTGAACTGGTCGCCCGTGGTTTTCGTGGAGTGATGGTGTGGAATGCACCCTATCCCGGATCGACAGGACCGGATGTGCGCGGGAGCACTCCACCATGAATTCCCATGCCCGCCCTTCGTCCTCGGGTCCGGCAGCCTGGATGGCCCGGGCCTGGAATCACCCCGCCCATGACGTCCTCGCGGTCCCGATCCGGTGGGTCGTGGGGGTCACGTTCCTGATCGCGGCCTGGCCCAAACTGGTGGCGCCGGAGGATTTTGCCTGGAGCATCGCGATGTACCAGATGATCTCTCCGCGCTACGTTCACCTGCTGGCGATCATCCTGCCGGTGGTGGAGCTGGTCGCCGCCATCGCGTTCCTGGCGGGCTTCCGGGTGCGCGGCGCGGCCGTGGTGATGTGCGGCATGCTCGTGATGTTCATCATGGCGCTTTCGTGGGCCTTCATCCACGAGATCGAGATGACCTCCTGCGGCTGTTTCTCGCCGGCGGGGGCCAAAGCGCTGTCCGAGCATCGGGACACCGTGGGCACGTCGCTGCTGTGGCGGGACGTCGCGATGCTCATCGGCTGCGGCTATGTGTGGTTGTTCGACACGGGCCGGTGGGGACTCGACGGGATCCTGCGACGCAGGAAGCGGAGGAAGTCAGGACATGGCTAAGTATGTTTTTTTATTGATTGTATTTCTCCTCGCCCAGCCTGTGGCCGCCCAGGAGATCGCCTGGGACCGGGTGATGGGAGCCTCCCCCGGCAAGTTGACCTCAGCCCAGAAGACCCGGGCGACGGAGGCCCTCCGAAGCATCCACAACTACTACGGCTGTTCGCGCACGGTGGCCGACTGTCTCAAGACCGATCCGAAGTGCGAGACGGCCAGGAGGCTGGCCGGTTTCATCGTGCGGCTGGCCGCGTTCGACCGGTCGGTGACCGAGATCAAGGCCGCCGTCCTGGAGCGCTCCCGCAGCGTGCATCCTCTGAAGACCCACAGGATCGCGACGAAAAACGACCATTGCATCGGAGACCCCGCCGTCGCGAAGGTGGCCGTGGTCGTGTTCGGGGACGTGCTGTGCCCGTTCTGCGCGCAGATCATCCCCATGCTGCATCGTCTGGTGAAGGCCCGCGGGTCGAGCCTTTCCCTGTGCTTCAAGCACTTCCCCACGACGGTCCATGAGCAACTCGGCGTGCAGGCCTCGGAGGCCATGGTCGCCGCGGCGCTGCAGGGCAAGGGCTGGGAATTCCTGCTCGCGGCCTATCCAAGGCGTCGCGAGATGAGCGAAAAGAAGCTCGTCGAGCTTGCCCGGGATCTCAGGCTGGACCTGGTCCGGTTCGAGAAGGACCGGAGCTCCCGCGCCGTGCGCCGGCTCGTGGCCGGCGACAAGCGCGAGGGGCTGGCCCTGGGCATCGCAGGCACACCGCAGGTCTACGTCAACGGCAAGGAGTGGCTGGGCCGCAAGGATGAGGTCGAGTTCGCCGATCGCCTGGACGAGGAACTGATGCTGAAAAATGGTGGTAATTAATCCATGAACTGGCTGCTCTTGTTCCTGGCTTGTCTGTGGTCGCAGGCTCAGACCCCCGTGCCCGGCGAGCCTCCGCCGACCGAAACCACGTCGCCGGTCGAAGTGTCCCCTCCGGCCCCTTCGCCTCCGCCGGTCGATCCCCGTGTGGAGGCCGAGCTGGCGCTGGCCCGCTGCCAGTTGGCGGTCCAGGAGAACCGGGATGCCCACGCCGTGACGGAGTGCACCCGGGCGCTGGCGCTGGTCCCCGGTCTGCGCCGGGCTTTGCCCTGGCGTGCCCGGGCCCTTTGGTCCCTCGGGCGGCATGAGGACGCGATCACCGATCTTGAATCGGCGGTCGAGCTTGACCCTCTGGACGCGCAGGTCCTGCGTCAGTTGGGTTCCTGGCAGTTGGAGCGCAAGAACATGGTCTGGGCTGCGCGAAACCTGCAGCGGGCGCTGGACCTGATGCCGCGGGATGCCCGTCTGAGGCTGCTGTGCGCGGTCGCCTGGATGGAGAACCGTGAGTACGAGGGGGCCGCCGAGCTGGTGGCTCCGCTGTTCTCCCACGCGGAGGCGGGGATCCGGCAGCAGGCGCACCTGATCGCCGGCGCCTGCGCCCTGGAGAGGGGCAAGCGCACCATCGCCCGCGGACACCTGGTCCGGGTGATCGAAGGGGAGCCGTCCCGGCAGGCCCGTGAGTTGCTGACCCGGATGACCCGCGCCGAGCGCGGTTTCAGGACCGGTTTTTCCATGCAGTTCTCCTGGGGAATGGGCGTCGACTCGAATCCGGCCTACGCCCAGGATCTGGGCACCTCGCGTCCCAAGGTGCTGGCTTCCTCGCTGGAGCAGCCGCTGCGGCTGATCTGGGGCGTCACGCCGGCGCTGCAGGTTCAGGCGGGCCTCAATTATCATTATTTCATCGCGCCCTGGGACGGAGATCTCCATGAACGGGTCATGGCCTACTCCTCCCTCGGCACCGACGTGAGCGCCGCAGGCCGTGTCTTCCTGCCCACCTGGGTGTTTCCATCACACGTCGAACTTTCGGCCTCCTACCAGGCCCTGGGGTTGATGGGCGGCGAGGGAATGCCTTCAGAGCCGGATCCCTTCGTGTTCACGGAGCGGACCTCCGCCACGGGCCTCCTGGCCATGCAGGTCGGCCCCGGAAGGGAGGGAGAGTGGGGGATCACCGGTTGGCATGCCGCTTTCCGCGATTCGGACCGGGACGGCTACGGCGTGATGGCCTTCATGCGCGGCAGCTGGTTCTTCCGGAACGACACCTTCAAACTGTTCAGTTCATCCTGGATCTCCGGTCAGGACGCCCGATGGGACGCCTGGAACCAGTGGGCCGCGGGTTTCTGGGGAGGAATGTCCACCAGGCTGTCCAAACGGTTCGAGCTGGCCGCCACGCTGTCCTTCGAAGGCCGGTGGTACCCCGATTCCAACCGCGAGATGATGGCCTCGGGCAACTCCTGGAACCTCCGGGAAGATCAGGACCGCGTCGACTGGCTGGGTTCGGCGGGGCTCGTGCTCTCCCATCCGATGGGCCGGGACAAGTTGTTCCGCTGGGAGGTCGTCCTGCGCAACCAGTGGGTGCACAGCACCGTCGATTATTTTTCCTTCTCGCGCTGGGTCTGTCTGATCCAGCTCGCAGGGGACATCCGGAGGAAATAGAAGCCATGATCCAGTTGTTTCTCGCGCTCTCCCTGCTGATGACGCCGTCCGCGCGGGGCTGGCCCGCCTCATGGCGCGTGGTGCTCTCCCGCGGACCACTCCCCGTCCTGAAGGAAGGGCGACTGGTCACCTCCGCAGACAGTTTCATCAAGTGGATCGTCGACGACCGGTGCGTGATCTCCCTGGGCGGCGACACGGCGGTGATCTTCAAGGCCGCCCTGGGATCCGACTGTCCCGGAATCCACCTGGTGGATGGTTCGATCCGGATCGCGGCGCCGGCGGACCACCCCGTGGAACTGACCTGGAATGAAGGACGCCGTGCTGTCCGTGGTGTCGTGTCCGTCTCCAGGGTCCGGGGCCGTGTCACCTTCGACGGGGCCGGACCGGTGGAACCCGGGGTCACCGTGTCCTTGTCCGCCCAGCCGGTGTGGCAACAACAGGCCCGGATCCACCTGTTGCTCCGGGAGACCTTTCTGCGCGGCAACGAGACCCCGGTCCAGACCTCCGGGTCGGGCTCGATGTGCCTGGACTCCGGAGGTTCCGCAGGCGATGTGGGGCACAACCAGACCGGCATCACCCAGATCCCTCCCGAAGCCAGGCTGCATCTCAGGGTTCCCTATCCCAGGCCGGTGATCCCATGAGACAAGCCCTCTGGTTCCTGCTTCTGCCGGCATTTACCGGCTGCCTGGTGACGCCAGCCGAGGACACCTCCCGCCTCACGCTGGAGTTGTCCTTCGCGCAGACGCCCGTGATCACCCGGCAGAGCCCGGACTCCTGGTTTATACAGGCGACGCTCTCGGGCGCGGATCTGGATCGGTCTCTGGAGGCCACCGCGAGGGGTCTGGCCGGCTCCGATGCGGATCTGACCTTCACCACGCAGTCAGGCGGGCCACGCCGGCTGACGCTCACCTATTTCTTCTACACGGGCGAGATCGTCGAGACCTGGACCTTTGCGGGTTCGGATTTCTATCTGGTGCCCGGGGATCAGACCATGACGGCCGTGCTCCAGCGGGCCCCCGAGTACACCCTGGACGGAACGCTGGACTTGCCCGGAGGGCTGCCTGCCCAGGTGTGGCTGGAGGATCTCTCGACGGAACTGAACTTCCCCATCGCCGCGGTCGTGCCCGTGGATGAATGGCACGGCACGTTCTCCATTCCCCATGTTCCGGTCGGCCGCTTTTTCCGGCTCCATGTGCGGGACGCCAGCAACGAAGTCGTGTCGTTCGACCAGTGTCCGGTGTTCTCCTCCCGCACGGGGACCCTTGCATTTGCAGGGGATCTGGCCGATCTTTCCTGCGAACTCCCGTGACGTTCCCCGCAGCCGGTCCGGGAAGACGAAAGTTCCTGTCCGGGAAGCTGTGCAGTTGTTGCAAAAGACGACGGATGACGCTATTTTTCAGGGGGTTCCCACGTCGGGGAGGAAGCTTCCATGCAGACCATTCTGAAACGTCGAACTTCATACAACTGCAACATCCTGTCGATCGTGCTCGCCGGTGGCGTGGGGAGCCGACTGTTTCCGCTGACCGCGGACCGGGCCAAGCCCGCCGTGCCCATCGGCGGACGTTACCGCCTCATCGACATCGTGCTGTCCAACTTCGTCAACTCCGGTCTATACAAAATCAAGGTGATCACCCAGTACAAGAGCGACAGCCTCAACAAGCACATCTCCCGCGGCTGGCACTTCCCCTACATCATCGGACAGTATGTCGAGGCCGTGCCTGCACAGCAGCGCGTGGACAAGAGCTGGTTCAAGGGCTCCGCCGACGCGATCTACCAGAGCCTGAACGTGTTCGCCGACGAGAATCCGGATCTGCTGGTCATCTTCGGCGGCGACCATATCTACACGATGGACGTGCGGCAGATGATCGACTTCCACCTGCTCGTGGGCGCCGATCTCTCGATCGCGGCGATCCCCATGCCCAGCCACGAGGCCACCGATTTCGGTGTCATCGAGGTCGACGCCAACTGGCGGGTGATCGGCTTCGAAGAGAAGCCGAAGAACCCCAAGCAGATGCCCTCGCGGCCGGGCTACTCGCTGGTCTCCATGGGCAACTATGTGTTCGATCCCATTCCGCTGATCTCGCAACTCACCCGCGATGCCGAGAAGCCCGACTCCGCCCATGACTTCGGCAAGAATGTCATCCCCCGCATGGTGGAGGAGGGCTACCGCGTGTTCGTCTATGACTTCTCGATGAACACGGTGCCCGACCAGGCCGAGCGGGAAAAGGGATACTGGCGTGACGTCGGTTCCGTGAGCTCTTACTTCGAGGCCAACATGGATCTCGTGGGCATCAGCCCGATCTTCAACCTGTACAATCCGCGCTGGCCGATCCACACGTACAACCTGCCGCTGCCGCCGGCGAAGTTCGTCTTCTCCGACGGGCCCCGCATGGGACTGGCCACGAACAGCCTGGTCTCCGAGGGCTGCATCATCTCCGGCGGCCGCATCGACCGGTGCGTGCTCAGTCCTTTGGTGCGCATCAATTCGTACTCCCAGATCGAGGAATGCATCGTCTTCGAGGGTGTGGAGGTCGGCCGCAACGTCCGGCTTCGCCGCTGCATCGTGGACAAGAACATCCGCATCCCGGCAGGTGAGGAGATCGGGTACGACGTCATGAAGGATCGGCAGCGCTTCACCGTGACCGACGACGACATCGTGGTCATCCCCAAAGGATACGTGTTTTGAACGCCGAATCTCCCTCCACGCTGGCCCGCCGTCACTGCGAGGGCCTGATTCAGGCCATCTCCGCCGTCTACCTGGGCCCGCGTCCGGTGGTGGAGTTCTCCGTCGCGGCGCTGTTCGCCCGTGGGCACCTCCTGCTCGAGGACGTTCCGGGCGTCGGCAAGACGACGCTGGCTCGGTCGCTGGCCAACGCCCTGGGCCTGAAGGTGGCGCGCATCCAGTGCACGCCGGATCTCCTTCCCTCGGACGTGATCGGCTACTCCCTGCCCTTGTCGGGCGACTTCACCTTCCGTCCGGGGCCGATCTTCTCCAACGTGGTGCTCGTCGATGAGATCAACCGCGCCGCGCCGCGCACCCAGAGCGCGTTCCTCGAGGCCATGGAGGAGAACCAGGTGACCGCCGAGGGTGAGACCCGCCCCCTGCCACGCCCGTTCTTCGTCATCGCGACCCAGAACCCGATCGAGATCGCCGGGACCTATCCACTGCCTGAGAGCCAGCTCGATCGCTTCCATCTTCGCCTGAAGATGGGGTACCCCTCCCGCGTCGCGGAGTTGAACCTGCTTCAGCAGGGATCGATCCGGCCGCAGGCGGGGCCGGTCCTGCTGCCGCAGGATCTCGAGTTGATCTGGTCTGCGGTCTCTTCGGTGACCTGCTCGGAAAACCTGCTGCAGTACCTGCTTGAGGTGGGGGCGGCCAGCCGTCAGCACACATCCCTGCGCATCGGCATCTCCCCGCGGGGGCTGCTGAACTGGAAGTCGCTGGGACAGGCCATCGCCTTCGTGCGGGGTCGCGACTTCGTGCTGCCCGATGACCTGCTCGACCTCGCCCCGGCGGCGTTGACGCACCGTCTCCTCCCCAACGTGGAGCATCGCGGTCTGGTGGCCCTCGATCCCTTTGAAATCCTTGATGAAATCCTCAAGAGTGTTCCCCTGCCGCTGTGACAGCCGATGGGTCGTGGGGGTTCAGACGCAGGCGCGTCTTTTCAGGATTCCAATGAACTGCCTACGGGATGACGGACCAGATTGTGGCACCGATGGCCAGGGGGATGCCGAGAAAGATCACCCCCGTGACGAACATCGGATGGCGATCGGAGAAACGGGAGAAGGCCATGTTCAGACGCTTGACGAAGGTCAGGTGACACTGGATCGGGAAGATCCCCTCGGAACGCAGTTCAAGTCGGTCCAGCATCTCCTGCACGGACTGGTATCTGTCCTTGGGCTCCTTCTGCATGCCCTTCCTCAGGAACCAGCCGAGTTCGGGCGGCACCGGAGGTTGATGTCTCTGGGAGACGAAGGAGGCCAGGGGCGCGTCGTCGCGGATCACGCCCTCGAGCACCTCGGAGAGGGTGGATTTGTCCTCTAGATAGTGTCTGAGGGAGAGCCATTCGTAGAACAGCACACACAGGGAATAGACGTCGGAGCGGAATTCGGCCGACTTGCCCTGCGCCTGCTCGGGGGCCATGTAGGCCGGCGTCCCGATCAGGGCGCCGATGCGGGTTCGGAACCAGGAGGCCCTGGCGTCGCCGGCGATCTCGTCGCGATCCTCTCCGATGATCCGGTCCTCGGGGCAGCCCTGGTCGGGGCGCACCTGCCGCGCGATGCCCCAGTCCATCAGGAGCACCTCTCCGTGAGGTCCAACCATGACGTTGGCGGGCTTGATGTCGCGATGGACGATCCCGGACTCGTGGGCAAAGGCCACGGCCTCGCACAACCCCCGGAAGACCTGCACGCGACGCTCGAACGGCCACTGAGCGTGCGTGGCAGGGTCACCATCACGGAGACGGGCGATGATGTCCTCGAGGGTCTCCCCCCGCACATACTTCATGACGAAATAGTACTGTCCCTGCTCGTCACGCCCCACATCGTGGATCGGCACGATGTTTGGATGCTCCAACCGGCCCACGGTGCGGATCTCCTGGATGAAGCGGATCAGCGCCTCTGGTGACTGCATCTCGGTGCGGATCTTCTTCAGGGCGACCTGACGGCCGATGTCATGGTCCGTGGCGAGCAGCACCTCGCCGGCGCCGCCTTCCCCGAGTTGACGGTTGACCTGGAAGCGGGCACGGGCGGTGGTCACCCATCGCAACTCCCCCTCATCGGCGGAGACCTCCGGAAGGATCGTCAGGCGGGCTGCATCCCTGGTTTTCATGTCGGAGGGGACGCCGCCGGTCGGGTCCTGTGTCTCCGAGAGGGGAAGCGTCTTCTGTGTGGAGACGGGCTCGACGTCCAGGGTGTTCTGCATGGAGGACGGCAATTGGGCCGCCAGCGTGGCGTCAAAGGCAGTTTCGTTGGGATGATGGCAGACTGGCATGGACACACTCCGGAAAGCGGTTCGAGCCTACCACAGAATGGCATGCGGTCCACCGGAAATCTGGAAACAGAACCGAAAACAGATGGAACAGTTGTTCTCAGCGGAATTCGTTTATTTTTTTGTTTTTAGAGGGAAAAAAGGAGAGGAAGGGGAGATGAAGAGTATGAAATTACTTCATTTCTTCGGCGGGCATGTCAGCGGCGGGCTCGGCCGGCATGTCGGCGGCGGGCTCGGCGGGCATATCGGCAGGCATGTCAGCGCCCATCTCGAGGGCTTTCTTCGCTTCGTCGGCCTGCTTCTTCATTTCGATGGGGTCGATGCCCAGGGCGCACTTGAAGAACTCACCGCAGGTGGCCTTGTCAGCGCACTCAACCATCTTCTTGGCCTTGTCGAATTCCTTTTTGCATTCGGAAACGAACTTGTCTTTGCCTTCGCCCAGCAGGTCCTTCATCATCTTGTCGTCGTCGCCGAGTTCCTTGGTGCAGGTCACAAACTTGTCATACAGTTTGCCGCATTTCTTACCTTTGGAATCGCAACCGGCGAAGAAGGACAGGGAAACCACCATCATGGACACGAGAACGATCATCTTTTTCATTGTGTTAGAGCTCCTTTCAATACAAACCTGGTAAATTTTGAAGTTACACTAAAAAACCACAATGGTTTTTAGGTTATCTTCATCATCACGAGAACGCACTTTACCGATATTTCGAGTTCTGTCAAGAAAGATGTGGGATTTTTTTTTATGGAAAAAAAGATAACGATATCAATGGTTTTGATGGCAATGGTGGCGACTAGACCGGAGGAGGCGTGACCGCATCCGGATCATCGCCGGCCGGTGGGGGCTCGATTTCTTCCGATCCGGCCGGTGGAGGGGTGGTCTGAAGGTCGTCTCCAGGCGTCTTCCCCGGGTTGGGATCGGCGGTCGGGGCCGTGCCGCACTGCAGCAATGTTCCCGTGATGCGGATGTGGAGCAGGCCTTTGTCGGTGTTGTGATCGTACTTCTCCATGAAAACGGTGGTGACCTGACGCGCAAGGGCCTGGTTCCGGAGATCGTTGAGAGCGTAGCGCCACACCACTTCACCGGATTCGGCGGCAGCGGCGCGTCCGATGATCTGGCCCTGAGGCGTGCAGCCGGGGTTCATCCGCTCAAGGACGACGACCGAGGAAGCCGCAGGCGAGAGCACCGGCGTATAGCTCGGTGCGGTGGCGCCCTGGTTCCGGCAGGAGGCGACGGCGA
>PHBF01000275.1 GCA_002841905.1 Deltaproteobacteria bacterium HGW-Deltaproteobacteria-17 | reverse complement strand
CCCGTCGCAGGCCTCGAGGGGGGCCTGGACCGTCCCGTCCCCGCACACCGCCTGCTCCTCGCAGCCGGAGGTGTCGAACCGGCAGTACTGGTCGCAGGCCAGCGTGCCCCCGCGCAGCCCCAGCAGTTCGCAGGATTGACCGTCGAGGTTGTCCTCGTCACACTGCTCGCCGTAGTTGGACTGGATCTGGGTGTCGCCGCAGCGGCCCGAGCACACCGAGGTGTCCAGGGTGCAGTCGGCGCCGCAGACCAGCGGGGCGCTCTGGCTGTAATAGTTCAGGTCCTGACAGTCCTGGACGGGCAGGGCGGTCCCGTCGCAGCCCTCCCCGGGATCGATGAACCCGTCGCCGCAACGGTCCTTGGTCTTGACCTCGGCGTTGCAGGCGATCAGGCCCGGTGTCAGTATGATCATCGCCATGAGAAAGATTTTCATCGTGGACTCTCCTGTAGGCTGTCTCGTCGGAAAAAGTCTACACGACCCGGGCCGGCGAGACAACCCGCGATGTGTTGTTAAGCAAAAAATAAACGACCCGGAGCCTCGGTCTTCTCCGAAGTCTCCCCATGCTTTCCTCTTCTGATTCTTGTCTTATTCCGTCAACCCGCGGCGGAGCAGGCCCGCCCGCAGGGTGTTCGCAAGCAGCATCGCGATGGTCATGGGGCCGATGCCGCCGGGCACGGGGGTGATGGCCGCGGCCCGCTCGGCGCAGGGGGCGAAGTCGAGATCGCCGGTCAGGGTGCCGTCGTCGAGGCGGTGGATGCCCACGTCCACGACCACGCAGCCGGGGGTGATCCATTCGGGCTTGACGACGCCGCGGCGGCCGGCGGCCACGAAGAGGTATTCGGCGCGGGCGACCTCGGCGGCCAGGTCGGCGGTCTTCGTGTGGCACACGGTGACCGTGGCGTTTTGGGAGATCAGCAGGGCGGCCAGGGGGCGGCCCACGATGGTGGAGCGGCCCACCACCACGGCGCGGCGGCCGGACACGTCGTGCCCGTTGCGGCGCAGAAGCTCCATGATGCCCGCGGGGGTGCAGGGCGCGAGCGCATCGCGGTCGCCCAGGAGCACGCGGCCCTGGTTGACCGGGTGGAAGCCGTCGACGTCCTTCTCCGGGACGATCGCGTCGAGGATCTCCCGCTCGGGCAGGTGCTTCGGCAGCGGAAGCTGGACCAGGATGCCGTCGATCTCCGGATCGGCATTGAGGGTCGCCACCAGCGCCAGCAGGTGCTCCCGGGACGTGTCGGCGGGCAGGCGGTGGGCGACCGATCGGATGCCCGCCTTCTTGCAGGCACGCTCCTTGTTGCGCACATACACGGCCGAGGCCGGGTCCTCGCCCACCAGCACGACGGCCAGGGACAGTTGCGGCAGGTTCGCGGTGCGCGCGGCGATCTCCTCGCGGATCGCGGCGGCCGCGGCGGTCCCGTCGAGCTGGGCTGCGGTCATCGCTTGGCCTCCCGGGTCAGGAACTTGTACAGGGCCTCGAACTGATCCAGCGTGTAGTAGTCGATGGTGATCGAGCCCTTCTCGCTGCTGCGCGCCTTGATCTTCACGCGGGTGCCCAGCTGGGTCTGCAGGTTGTCCTGCAGCTCCACCAGGCTCGCGGGCGGGGCGGGGCGCTTCTTGGGCTCCTTCCTGGCCTTCTTCAACTGCACGAGCTTCTCGGTCGCGCGCACGCTCAGGCCCTTCTGGACGACCTGGGTGGCCGCGTCGAGCATCTCGGCCTCGTCGTCGAGGCCCAGGAGCGCCACGGCGTGGCCCACGGAGATGCGCTTCTCGCCCAGCAGCCCCTTGATGTCGGTGGGCAGGCGCAGCAGGCGCAGGGCGTTGGTCACCGTGGAGCGGTTCTTGCCGACCCGCTGGGCGACCTCGTCGTGCTGGTAGTTGCGGCTCGTGATCAGGTGCCGGTAGCTCTCGGCCTCCTCCAGGGGGCTCAGGTCCTCGCGCTGGATGTTCTCGACCAGGGCCAGCTCGAAGGCCTCGAGCTCGTCGGTCTCCTTGAGCAGCACCGGGATGCGCGTGAGGCCCGCGCGGCGGCAGGCGCGCCAGCGGCGCTCGCCGGCGATGATGACGTAGCCGCCGGCGTCGTCGGAGCGGACGATCAGCGGGCTGAGCAGCCCCTTCTCGCGGATGCTCTCGGTCAGTTCCTCGAGGCGGACCTCGTCGATGGCCGTGCGGGGCTGCACCTCGGAGGGGTGCACGATGTTGATGTTCACCCACAGCAGGGACTCGGAGGCCTGCGCGGCGTGGATCTCCTGCTCGTCGGGGATGACCGGCGGCGGCGGCGGGGCGGCTGCGGCCTTCTTCTCAGGGATCAGCGCGGACAGCCCGCGTCCCAGGGCTTTTTTCGGGGGGGCTTTCTTTGTCATGGCGTGTTGTTTCGCGGTTTCTTCGGTTCGGGTTCGTTGAGGCGGATCAGTTCCTCGGCCAGCTGGAGATAGCTCTGGGCGCCCTTGGAACTGACGCTGTACAACAGGACCGGCTTGCCGTGGGACGGGCTCTCGGACAGACGGATGTTGCGCGGGATGGTCGTCTCGAACACGCGCGACTCCAGGTGGCCGCGGATCTCCTCGGAGACCTGGCGGGACAGGTTCGTGCGGTCGTCGGTCATGCACAGGAGCACGCCCTCGTATTCCAGGTTCGGGTTGGCGCTCTGGCGGACCAGGCCCACGGTGTCCATGAGGCGACCGAGGCCCTCCATGGCGTAATACTCGGTCTGCACCGGGATCAGCACCGAGTCGGCCGCGGTCAGCGCGTTGAGCGTGAGCAGCCCGAGGCTGGGCGGACAGTCGATGAGGATGAAGTCGAAGGACTCGCGCAGCGGCTCCAGGGTCTCGCGCAGCTGGAGCGCGCGCTCGCCGAACTCGACGTGCTCGACGAGCTCGACCTCGAGGGCGGCCAGGTGGGGCCGTGCCGGCAGCAGCTTGAGCGTGGCCAGCTCGGTGGCGCGGATGGCCGCGTCGGCCTGCACCTGCCGGGTGAGCACGCGGTAGAGGTCGGGTTCGCCGTCGGAGAGGAAGAAGCCCAGACCGGAGGTGGCGTTGGCCTGCGGATCCATGTCCACGAGCAACACGCGGCGGCGCGCGGCGGCCAGCGATGCCGAGAGATTGATCGACGTGGTGGTCTTGCCCACGCCGCCTTTCTGGTTCGCCACAGCAATGATTTTACCCATAAAGCTCCTCTGGCGGCCTCCGGAAAAGATGGTTCCGTCCGACGACAGGTCCTTTTCCGAGCGCACGGCAAGGGCGAGAATGCGAAATGCCGCTCGAAAAATCAAGTGAATTCTCGAAAACCCCTTTTCTTCGGGGGCCATGCATTGAAAACTTGCCATCTGTTCGGATTTGTGGCAGAAAGGGGACCACTGTCGAGCAGGAGTAAAGCCCATGATCACGTTGACTCCTACGCAAAGCCGGGTTCTGGAAAGCGTCGTCGCCTACATGCAGGAGTGTGGGTACCCGCCTACCACCCGGGAGCTCGCCGACCGCCTGGGCGTCAAGGCGCCGTCGGTCCATGAACAGTTGACCCGCCTCGAGGAGAAGGGGTACATCCGGCGGGACCGCCTCAAGGCGCGTTCCATCGAGATCCTGCGGACGCCGCGGCGCGTGTCCTCCGGTCGCAGCCCCGACGACGAGAGCGCGCGCGTCCCGCTGCTGGGCGAGATCGCCGCGGGCCTGCCGCTTTTGTCCGAGGCCAACTTCGAAGGGGAGCTCGAGGTCTCCATCAGCCGGGGGCTGCGGCCGGGCAATTTCTTTGCCCTGCGCGTCAAGGGCGACAGCATGATCGAGTGCGGGATCCACCCCGACGACTACGTGATCGTGCGGCAGCAGACCATGGCCGAGAACGGCGAGATCGTGGCGGCCATCGAAGCAGTTGAACAAAAACTTCAGGGCGGACTGGTTTCCGGAGGGAACAGCATTCAACAGGAATCGGCCGACCGGTCAATGTTAACAGCACCAGTGTATTCAGCAAAACCGGAGGGGGGAAACAACACAAAAGCACCTTTTGACGGGCCGGATAAACTGGCTGCCGATAATCAGCAGACAGCAAATCCCGCTGAACTCGGCGATAATTTCAAAATGTTTCTCAAAAAGGAAAGCCCCCTTTTAGGGGCAAAAATTGTTTCGGCAGAAAGCATCAATTTTGCCGACGGCACTTTGACCTTAAGTTTTCCTAAAGGTTATATATTTCTGGAAAATA
>PHBF01000008.1 GCA_002841905.1 Deltaproteobacteria bacterium HGW-Deltaproteobacteria-17 | reverse complement strand
CGAGCAGCGCCGCCGCGCCCTGCGCCACCAACCACGCCTGCACGACGGCGATCGGCAATCCGAGCGCCAGCACGACGACGGTGGCGATCAGCTCGCGCCCGAAGCCTCGCGAAGGTCGATGCGCCCGCAGCGCCCGTAGCGCCCGCGCCCGGCTGCGCGCTCGAGAGATCCACCCGGCGCAGCGCCACCGTCATCAGGTCCGCGCCGGCCGCGAGCGTCGCGTCGCGCATCTGGGCGAGCGACGCGTACTTGCCGCTGCCGGTGATCAGCGCCGTGACGCCGGCCTCGGCGTGGCAGGGCACGGAGGTGACCGTGCAGGTCTACGGTTCCTCCTTCCAGGAAGGCGCCATCGCGACGTTTACACCGGACAACGTGCTCGAGGTCCTCGAGACGACGTTCGTCTCCGAGGGCCAGCTCACGCTGAGGGTGAACATCCCCTCCCGTGCGCTGACGGGTCCCTACGGGCTCACGATCACCAACCCCGACACGGGGAAGGGTTCCATCGAGCGCTCGGTCTTCGTCATGCAGAGTGAAAAAAAGACCTCCGATGGCTGCTCGGCGGCGGGCCCAGAAACCGCTGCAGGCACCGGCCGGGTCTGGATATTCCTCGGACTGCTGCTGCTGGTCCTGCGGCGCCGCCGGCCGGTGCGCGGGTGATGGAACTCCCCGTCGTCCGGACCAGCCAGGCGCGTCGATTCGCCCAGGAGCTGGCCCAGTTGGCCACGCCCGGGAGGTCCTCGTCGGGCGCCCGCCTGCGCCTGCTTCGGGCGCTGGATCAGGTCGACGAGCTGGGAGCGGCCCTGGCCGCGGACGGGATCGGCTGGGTGCTCGTCAAGGGCGTCGGGCTGAGCCTGTCGGTGTGGCCCGACCCGTTCCTTCGGTCGTTCTCGGATCTGGATGTCTTCGTGGAACCGACGCGGTTCGCCTCGGCCGTGCTCGTGCTGGCTCGCCTGGGGTACCACACCGCCGGGACCCCTGACGGTTCGCAGGTGCACTGGACCTTTTTCCGGGAGAACGCCTCTCCCGTGGAGCTGCATCACGTGTTCTCCCGCGAGTTCGGCGCTCCGTCCTCCCTGGTGGCGCGCTTCGTGGCCACGGCGACGCCGGTCCCTTCCGACGAGACGGGCAGTCTTCGTGTGCCGTCGCCGGCGGCCCACCTGGCCTATGTGCTGCTGCACGCCTACAACCATGGATTCCAGTTGTCGCCCGGCTGGGCGCTGGACGTGTTCTTCCTGCTGGAGCGCCACCCGGACTGCCTGGCCACGGCATTGGCGTTCTTTCCCCGGGAATGGCCTGTGTGCCTGAGCCTGCGCGTGGCCGCCCTCTTGGTGCCCGCGCTGGGAGCCCGGCTGGCGTCCCTGCCGTCACCGACGCAGCGTGAGCGTGCCTTGTTGCGGCTCCTCGCGGCGCGGCTTGACCACGGCGGTCTGACGACGATCGACTCGGCGCTGCTGCGTGTGCTGGCCTCCCCCACGCCCTGGACGACGTTGGGCTCAATGGTTTCCAGATACGGGTAGTTCCTGGTCGGGGTTTTCGGCCTCCAGAAACAGCAGGCGGTTTTTCCAGCCGGGGAAGCGCGCCACGAGGCGGCGGAGGCGGTCCTTGCCCAGCAGGAAGGCGCCGGCCGTGAGGGAGAGGATCTGCGCATCGAGGAGAGGGGTTCCGCCCCGCGCGTAGGCGTTCTCCACGGCGATGGAGAAGGCGGCACCGCGCGTGCCCAGCACCTGGATCAACCCCGTGAGCCCGGGTCGGACGGAGAAGCGCCCGCCGATCCCGGGGTGGGCGGCGGCCAGCCGGTCCACGTCTTCGGGTGTGAGGGGCCGCGGCCCGATGAACGCCAGATCGCGCCGCAGCACGTTGACCAACTGGGGCAGTTCGTCCCACCCCAGGTCGCGCAGCACGCGACCGGGGCAGGTGACATGTCCGTCGCGCATGGTGCGGAACTTGAGCAACGAAAACGGCCTTCGATGGAGACCGAGCCTCGTCTGCCGGAAGAGGATCGGCGGACCGTCGAGCAGCAGGATCGACGCCGCCGATATCATCGAAAGCGGAGCGGAAGCGACCAGCAACGCAGCGGCAGCAGCGGTTTCCATACGGCCGCTCATGAGGGGTGATGCCAGCAGAAGGGATCGGGTCCGTACAGATCCCCGCAGGAGTGAAAGGCGGCGCCCCGGCAGCCGTAGCATTCACCGATCCGCTCGCAGGAGCGGCCCGCTCCGGAAGAGCGGCTCGCACCATAGGAGCAGGGGAGGGCGCAAGGCGCAGAGTTGGTGCTCATGAGGGATGATGCCAGCAGAAGGGATCGGGTCCGTACAGATCCCCGCAGGAGTGAAAGGCGGCGCCCCGGCAACCATAGCATTCACCGATCCGTTCGCAGGAGCGGCAGGGTTCCGAGATGAACTCCCTCAGACGACGAAGTTTCTGGAACTCCGGCGAGGTGATGATGTCCTCGAGGGTCCGCCCGTCGGCGCGATGAGGTCCCACGGCCAGTTGGCCGAAGGACCTCTCCACACCGGCGCAGGGCTGCACGCTGCCGGAGTGGGTGATGTAGCAGTTGCGATCACGATCGATGAGGCTGCAGGTGCCCGCTGGAAATGGCGGACGCGGATCCCATGGCTCGAAACCGAACTCCTCGTGGTCGATGCGCGCGAGCTCCTCGAACAGGACGCGGTACTTCTCGCGGGCCTCTGGCATCGGAAAGAACAGCAGATCGGCGTGCTCGGGAGCCCGGCCATGCTGGGTGGGGATCTCCACCTCCGGGATCAGGTGATGCGAACGGAAGAAGCGCCACAGGTCGGGCATCTCCTCATAGTTGAGCGGGCTGATGACGGTCTCCACGCCCAGCCGGGAGACGTCCGGCGCAGCCAGATGGGCATCGAGCAGCGCGTCGAGGCCGCGGCGGATCGCGGCGTGCGCTCCGGGGACGCCCACGAGACGGTCCTGGATCTCGGGCCGCAGGCTGTTGCACTTGCCGATCACGCTCACCTCGAGCTCGGAAAGGCGCCGGGCCTGCGAGGGTCCGATGCAGGAACAGTTGGTGTACAGATAGTTGTAGCAACCAAGCGACTGGGCGAACAGCAGCGGGCTCTTCTCAGGATCGAACAGGCCCGGCCACACCAGGGGTTCTCCTCCCCAGACGAAGGAGACCAGCCGTGCACCGAGCCCGAAGGCCTGGGTGATCACCGATCGCACGTCGGAGACGTCCATCAGGGGCTCCACCTCCAGACCGGCCCGGCTGTAGCAGTAGACGCAGGAAAAATTGCACTGCCGGCTGACCTCCAGGGAGATGCGCCACAGGGGGGCGTCCTCGATCCTGGCGGCGGTCTTTTCAGACCGGCTCCGCAGGGATGGCAACGGTTTCAGCATTTTGCGATCTCCTCCTGCAGGACCGTCCGATCGCGAAACGGGAGCGTGCGATCCTTGAGTACCTGTTCGGTTTCGTGGCCTTTTCCGGCCACCAGCAGCACGTCCCCCGGTCCCACGCGCGACAGCGCCAGCGCGATGGCGGCGCGGCGGTCGGGCTCGGCATGGACGCGGGCGCCCTGTTCGGCGGTGCCGGCGATGATCTGGGCGATGATCTCCTGCGGATCCTCGCTGCGCGGATTGTCGGAGGTGACGAACACCTCCCTGGAATACCGGGCGGCGATCCGGCCCATCATGGGGCGCTTCTCCCGGTCCCGGTCGCCGCCGCAGCCGAAGACGGTGAACAGGCGGTCGCCGTGCAGGGAAGCGAGGGTCCGCAGCACGGTCTCCAGCGCGTCGGGGGTGTGTGCGTAGTCGACATAAACAAAGACGCCCCGGGGATGGGGCACCGGCTCCAGGCGACCGTCCACGGAGAGGGCGGAGAACAGATCGCCGGACAGGATCGTGTTTTCACCCCGGGACTGAGCCTGGACCAGCTCCGGGTAGAGCCCCAGCACGCCCAGGATGTTTTCGATGTTGTGCATGCCGGGAAGGTTCGTGTGAATCTGGCCGGCCGGCTGGCCATGGAACAGGAGCTCGAAGCGGCTGCCTGTCGAGGAGAGCGCCAGGGGGCGGGCCGACAGGTCGGCCGCAGGGTCGGACAGCGAGAAGCGCAGGCACGGGAGTCCCCGGGGAAGGGAACCGGGCACCGGGAAGTCCGCCGCCAGGCTCAGGTGGGCGCCCGGTTTGCCGTCATCGGCCAGCTGGGTGACCAGCCTCCACTTGGCCCGGGCGTAGGATTCCATGTCCGGGTGGACGTCCAGGTGGTCACGGGAAAGCCGGGTGAGGAGGACACGATCGAAGGACACGCCGGTGGTGCGCTCCATCTGCAGGGCCCAGGAGGAGCACTCCAGGACCACGCCCGCATGGCCGTCGTCCCTGCGGTCGCGCAGGAAGCGCTGCAGGGCGGCCGGCGGAGGAAGGGCGCGGTCGAACTGCCGGCGGACACCGTCGACGAGCACGCCCAGCGTGTTCACGACGGCCGTGCGGCGTTCCAGGGCGCCCTCGAGCGCGGCGATCAGCATCGAGGAGGTCGTCTTCCCGTTGGTGCCGGTGATGCCCGTCAGGCGCAGGTCGCGGGAGGGATGTCCGAAGAAGGCCGCGGCCAGCTCACGTTCGACGACCCGGGAGTCGTCCACGGGCCAGAGGGCGACACCGGTGGGCAGGGGGGAGTTCCGGGTCCGCACGTCGGAGAGGCGGGCGCGGTCGCAGATCACCGAGGTGGCGCCCCGCCGGAGGGCTTCGCCGATGAGGAGGTGTCCGTCATGGCGGCTCCCGTGCACGGCGATGAAGCAGACCCCCGGGGTCACCTCCCCGGTGTCCGGGGTCAGATCGGTGCAGCGGCCCAGGGCGGAAGGATCCAGCCCCAGCCGTTGACAGACGTCCTGGAGGCTCCCGGTCATGGCGGGGGCTCCCCGGCCAGCGCCCGGAAGGCCTCCTCGGCGAACACGCGGCCGCGGATCTCGTAGTTGGGGAACTGGTCCCAGGAGGTGCAGCCAGGGCTCAGCAGCAGGCATCCCGGCCTTGGGACGATCGCGCAGGCCCGCCGCACGGCCTCGCGGAAGTCGGAGACGTAGCCTGCGTCCGCGCGTTCCTGGATCAGGTCATCCATTCCCGGAGTCGCGTCCCGGAGGCCGAGCTCGCGAAGGATGCGCTCCCCCGCCTCACCATAGCAGACGACGCCGGCGCAGCGGGCGGCCCGACCGGCCAGGGGGTGGAAGTCCAGGTGCTTCTCCCGGCCTCCGAGGAGCACGACGGTGCGCCCGATGGGGCAGGAGTCCAGCGCCGCGGCCACCGCCTGCACGGACGTGGCCTTGGAGTCGTCGATCACCCGCACGCCGCCGGGCTCTCCCACCGTGCGAAAGCGATGGGGAACACCGGCGAAGTCCCGGATCGTCTCCAGCACGGGTTCGGGGGCGAACCCCAGTTCGTCGGCGATGACGAGCGCGGCGAGGAGGTCGGGCAGGAACTGCCGGCCCTGCAGGCGGCAGGAGGAGAAGGGGAGGCGCCGTCCCCGCAGCACGAACGCGTCGTCGGCCGCGTCGTAGGGCTCCCGGTCGAGCCCGAAGTCGCGCACCCTTCCAGAGGGAGGCATCACGTCGCGCAGCGCGGGATCGTCGGTGTTGCGCAGGAAAACATCGGTCCCGCGGGCGTGCGCGAAGATGTTCAGTTTCGCCTGCCGGTACGCTTCGAGGTCCTCGTACCGGTCCACGTGATCCTGCGCGATGTTGAGGATGACGCTCGCGTCGAAGCGCAGTCGCCGCGTGTGTTCGAGCATGAACGAGGACACCTCGACGACGGCGTAGTCGGCCACGTCGAGGGTCTGGGCCATGTCCATCACGGGGACACCGTTGTTGCCGCAGACCACGGTCGCGCCGAAGCGGCTGCAGATCTCCCCCAGCAGGGTGACGGTGGTGGTCTTCCCGTCGGTGCCGGAGACGCCGATCCTGCAGGGGCGTTCCAGCATCGGCAGCAGGAAATCGAGATCTCCCCACACGGGCAGGCCCGCCTGTTCGGCCGCCCGGATCGGCGCGATGGTCCTGGGAACACCCGGGGAGAGCAGCACGGCGGTGACGCCGTCGAGGTGGGCGGCGGTCTGCGGTCCGGCGAGCACGCGCAGGGGGGACAGTCCGTCCAGACGCGGCGCCAGTTCATCCATCGAGGAGCGGTCGCTGATCACATATGGGAGTCCGCAGCGCTCGAGGAACCGGGCGGCGGCCGGACCGGTCCACTGCCCGAAACCCACGATCAGGAAAGTGTCGCCCGCATGTGCCTGGTGTACCCGAGAAAAGATGTCAGCCATACCCTACCGGTCCGATTCGAAAACCGGAGCGGAAAGTTAGCAGTCCCGCGGGAAAAAGGCAATCTTATATCTTGAATTCGTGGCCGAGGAACTCGACCTCGATGATCTCGGTATGGTAGAGCGAACCCTTGAAACCGACGGCGCGCTCGATCTCACGGCCGTTCTTGAAGAACACCACCGTCGGCGTGCCACGGACCTTGAGCTTCCGACCGATCTCGGGATTGGTGGAGATGTCGCACTCGGCGAAGCGCACCTGTCCCTTGTATTTTTTTGCGAAGGAAACCATCATGGGGACCATCGGCTTGCAGTGGGTGCAGCCGGGGGACCAAAGATCCAGCATCACCGGGAGGGGGCTCTTGACCACCTCCTCCTGGTAGTTGGCGTCATGGATGTTGATGACCTGCACGTCCGGATCGGTTTCAAGTCCAAAGATTCGTTTCAACCAGCTCATGGGATGCTCCTTCCGTGCAGGGATGTCCTGCACCGGACGACCGGACGGGTCGGGTCGTGCAGCCAGTGTAACCATCCGGATCGGGTGCGCAAGGGGGAGGGTGCATGGCACGCGATTTTGCAGCAGGACCGGGCCGGAGGCACGGCGGCCGGCGCTGGTTTCACCGGATCCGGGTGGAGATGACCGAATTCGGACGGGAGGTGGACCCTCAGAACCCACCGCTAAAAGTATATATATTTCTAAACCTAAAAAAATCCTAATAAAAACAATGTTTTTGTGAACCATGGGTGTGGAACGGCCTTCTGGCACGCTTCTGGCTTTCACCTCCGGGCTGCCGCAGGAGGAAGTGGATGAGAGCCATCATCATGATTCTGTTTCTTGGGTCGTGCGTCGCCTGTGAACGACGGCAAGGCCTGCCCGACTGGTCCCAATGCCCGAGGCTGGTGTCCTTCGGGGCGGACCGCTATCCCTTGCCGGCCGAACAACCGGTGGAGTTGACCTTCGACCGCCCCGTCGTCGCGCAGGATCAGGGCGGGGAGGACGTCGGTGTGTACCTGGTGCCGCAGCGGGACGCGGGTGCCTGCAATCCCCTGTGTCCGGTGGCGTGTCACGAGGGCCGGTGTTTCCTGTCCGAGGTCGATGAGGCGTTCCTTGACGACGCCACAGGCGGGAACCTCTCCATCACGCGCCGAAAAAAGACCCTGGCCGTACGGATCGAGGGGGTGGGTGCGACCTGGAGGGTGCGACCCCGGTGGGGTTCGCTGACCCCCGCGTGGCGGTACGACCTGGTGCTCTCCCCGCGGATCCGGGACGAGGCAGGGCTTCCGCTGGTGGGGCCCGATGGCGGGGCCGGGGCCTTCACCCTTCCCTTCTCCACAGCCCGTGCCGATGATCTGGAGGCCCCGGTGACGTGGCTGGCCCCGTCGGTCTCTGCCCGGAACGTGCCCCAGAACCTGGCGTTCCTGGCGGTGAAGATCGAGGGAGCCGGCGGTGGGGAGCCGGGGATCTTCATCCTGGAATCGGAGGACCGGGTCGTGCAGGAGTTGACGGCCACGCCCTTTCCGGCGGGCTGCCTCGGGGAGGCGCCGGGCGTCGAGTGCCTGCTGCTCTGGATGCCGGAGACCCTGGCCCCGGACACCACGTATGAGCTGCGATCGATCCGGCGCGTGCGGCTCTCGGGAGGGCGCTATCTGCTGCCGTGGGGGAGGCTGGGCACCTTCAGGACCGGGGAGCTGGCGTGGCTGTATCCACCGCGCTGGGAGGAGTCCGCCGTGCAGGAGGTGACCGGCTGCCTGCACCTGTCCGGGGCCCTGGATGGACAGGCGCTGCTGTGGCTGGAGGCCGACGGCGCTCCGGTGGCACCTTCCCTGTTCGTGCGGTTCTCGTCGGCCGAGCTGGCGGTGCGGCTCGACGGGCGGTCCGAGCCCGCCCCCGGGCTGCGGGTGCGCGGGATCGGGCTGGACGGGTCACCCCTGACGGGCTCCCGGCACGACAATGAGGTCGTGGACCCGACCGGATTGTCGGTGGTGATCACGCGGCTGCATCCGAATCCGGTGGGTCCGGAGCCGGCGCAGGAGTTCATCGAACTGGAGAACCGCTCGGACAGGCCCGTGGAGCTGGAAGGGTTCGAACTGACAGACTCCCTCGACAAGCCGGGGGATCTGCTGCCTGCCTTTGCGCTGGAGCCCGGAGCCCGGGTCCGGATCGCGGGCAGGAATTATGATCCGGAAGTGGAGGGAGAGCCGCCTCTCGAAGGAGATCTGATCGTGCTGGACAGTTCGCTGGCCAACGCGGGCCTGGCCAACGGCGGGGAGCCCCTGTATCTGCTGGACGACCTCGGATGGCTGGTGAGCCGCTACGGTGGCTGGATCGACACGGGTGACGCGCCCGGGCGCTCGGTGGTGCGCCGGTCGGCCCAGGCCTGCGATGTCGCGACGAGCTGGGAGCTGCGCTAGGAGGACTGTTCCATCAGCCAGCGTTCGGCGTCGAGGGCGGCCTTGCAGCCCGTGCCCGCGGCGGTGATGGCCTGCTTGTAACGCGGATCCATGACGTCGCCGGCGGCGAACACGCCCTCGAGGTTGGTCTGGGTCGTCTGACCGCGGGTCACGATGAAGCCGGCCCCGTCGAGGTCGACCTGGTCCCGGATCAGGGTCGTGTTGGGGTCGTGCCCGATGGCCACGAACATGCCCGTGACGGGCAGGACGCGCTCGGCGCCGGTGTTCGCGTCGCGCAGGCGCAGGCCGGTGACGCCGGCGTCCGCGGGATCGCCGAGGACCTCCAGGACCTGGGAGTTCCAGGCGAAGGAGATCTTCGGGTTGGACAGGGCGCGCTCCTGCATGATCTTGGAGGCGCGCAGGGAGTCGCGGCGATGGACCACGGTGATGCTGCGGGCGTGATGCGTCAGGAACAGGGCGTCCTCGAGGGCGCTGTCGCCGCCGCCGATCACGGCCACATCCTGATCGCGGTAGAAGAAGCCGTCGCAGACCGCGCAGGCGGAGACGCCGTAGCCGCGCAGTTTCTGCTCCGACGGCAGCCCCAGATAGCGGGCGGTGGCGCCGGTGGCCAGGATGACGGCCCGGGCGCGGATCACGTCGCCGGAGGCCAGGGTCAGGCGCTTGGGGTGCCCGGTCAGGTCCATGGCGGTGACCTCGTCGGAGACGATGCGCGTGGAGAAGCGCAGGGCCTGGGAACGCAGGTCCTCGATCAGTTCGGGTCCGCGGATGCCCTTGGGGTACCCCGGAAAGTTCTCGACCTCGGTGGTGTCCATGAGCTGGCCACCGGCCATCATCCCCTCGATCACCAGGGGTTGGAGTCCGGCCCGGCCCGCATACAGGGCGGCGGTCAGGCCGGCGGGCCCGGACCCGACGATCACGAGGTTTTCGGGGTCGGCAAAGGAAACAGGCAATGAAGTATCGGTTGAATCGGTCATGGATCACCTCCGGAAAAGGGAACCCGTCTCCTATAGTTTTCTTTTCCGCTTCGTCAAGGGCCACGAAACCTTTTTGTCTGGCGATATTTTTGATGTTTGCATGCCAGGGTGGCCGTGTCCGAGGGGTCGAGACGCCGGCGCGGCGATGGCTGCGCCTGTCGTCCTGGGAGCGTCAGGCCCGCAGGCTCCGGGTGACGGCGGCCGGTTGTGCTTCCGCCCGATGCCGGGCACGGGCCGCGGCGGCGTGGAACCGGTGGGCACCGGGTCGGCTGGCGGACGTGTGCAGGGAGCTCGACGGGCTGTCCGGATGCCCCGGCGCGGTCATTCCGGAGTGCCGCCGGACGGATCGGGGGACATCGCGGGTTCGGCCGGGGGCGAAGGCTCGGCCGGCGCCGCCGTCGCGGGACTGCGGGTGGGTGGCTGTCGTCGCGGATCTTGCATGGCTGTTTGCCAGGCCTCCTGAGCCCGGGCCCTGGCCTCCGGCGTCAGGGGGACGATTCGCAGGTTGTCAAAGTAGGCGTCGGACTTCCAGTTCGAGAAGCCGAAGTAGCGGTTGTCCGGACCGTACAACGGTGCCGGGTCCACCAGACGCAGCGCCGGAGAATCGTCGATCCACCAGGAGATGATCAGTTTGCCGTCCTCCAGGAAGGTCTGGATGCGCCAGTGGTGCCACTTCTCCAGCGTCACCGGGTAGCGGGTGGAGTGGAGCAGGGCCCGGTCGTGCTCGTCGCGCCGGGCGATGAAGGTCTTGGTGTTGTTCCATCCGCCCTGGCAGAGGACGTAGCCCGTGGCCCAGTATCGGCCGCGGTTGAAGGCGAAGCTCCTGCCGTCGCCGAACAGTTCGATCTTCAGGTCGCCGTCGGGGGACAGGCCGCGCGCGTCGAGGGTGATCTCGACCTCGGCGGGCAACGGCCGGCTCAGCCACAGCGGATGGTTGTACCCGCCCGAGATGTGCAGCGCGCCCCGGTCGATGATGTAGCGGCCGATGGTGTCGAACCAGTCCTTGCCGGGGCTCGTTCGTTCGAAGTCGTCCTCGTAGGGCCGGTCCAGCGGGGCCTCGCGGGTGCAGGCGGCCAGCACCAGGAATGCAAGAAGAAGGCTGGGAATGCGCATCATCGCGCTCTTGGGGCGGGCAGGGAGAGTGGTTTCATGAAACAGGCACCGTTCCTTCGGGTCGAACCCAAGAAGTATCCACGCCGGGACGTCCGTGTCAAGGCAGGGGTCGGGGGGGCCGGCTCCTAGAACTGGAAATAGATGAAGGGGACCACGTCCGTGGAGGCGACCTTCTGAAGGAAGAAGGCGAAGCCCAGGATCAACGCGGCCTGCACCGGCGCCCACAGGCGCGCGAACACGGCCACGCCGCGCTCGGTCCAGGTCCGGGGGAAGCCGTGGAGCCCGAACCCGACCGCCAGCACCAGGGCGACGGTCCATGGCAGGTTCATCAGCCCCGAGGGACCGTCCAGGGCGCGGCCGAGCACGGTCATGGCGCGGGAGAAGGTGCCCGCCCGGAAGAACACGAAGGCGAACACCACGAAGTGGAAGGTGACCGCCGTGCGCAGGATCCGGGAGGCCCAGGTGTTGGCGGGGCGGTGCCAGCCCGCCGTGCGCATGACCGCCAGGCCCGCCCCGTGCAGGAAACCCCAGAACACGAAGGTCCAGGCCGGCCCGTGCCACAGGCCGCCCAGCAACATGGTGATCGCCAGGTTGACCTGGGTGCGCACGGCCGAACAGCGGCTCCCGCCCAGGGGGATGTACAGGTAGTCCCGCAGCCAGGTGGACAACGAGATGTGCCAGCGGCGCCAGAAGTCCGACAGGTTCTGCGCCAGAAACGGCGCGTTGAAGTTCTCGGGCAGGTGGAAGCCCAAAAGGAGCGCGCTGCCGATGGCGATGTCGCTGTAGGCGGAGAAGTCGCAGAAGATCTGCAGGGTGTACCCGTAGATCCCGGCGATGGTCTCCGGCGAGGACATCATCTCGGGGGTGTCGAAGACGCGGTCCACAAGGTTGATCGCGAGGAAGTCCGCGATGACGATCTTCTTGAACAGACCGATGGCGATCAGGGACATCGCGCGGGCCGCCTGGGCGTCGGTCAACTCCCGGGGCCGGTCCAGCTGGGGCAGGAAGTCCACCGCCCGCACGATGGGGCCGGCGACCAGCTGGGGGAAGAAGCTCACGTACAGCGCGTAGCGGACCGGCGAGGGCTCGGGGTCGAGGTGCCCGCGATAGACGTCGACGAGGTAACTGAGGGACTGGAAGGTGTAGAACGAGATGCCCACGGGAAGGACGATCTTCCGCGCGAAGTCAATGGAAAACGGCAGCGAGGCGTCAAACGCGCCGGCCAGGATCTCCAGGGAGGACAGGGAAAACCATGTATATTTAAATACCGCCAACACCAGCAGCGAGGCCCCCACGCCGGTGGTCAGGTACATTTTCTTTCGGTCAGGATCGGTGCGGATCCGCGCCGCGCACACCCAGGTGACGGCGATGACCCCGAGGATCAGGCTCAGGTACGCCGGGCTCCAGAAGCCGTAGAAGAAGAGGCTCGCGGCGAGCAGCAGCAGGCGCTGGAAGGCCGGGCGGCGGACCAGGGCCCAGAAGCCCCAGAACACCACCAGGAAGAACAGGAGATAGGCGACGCTGTTGAAGAGCATGGTTCAACTCACAGGGAACCGACGGCCAGCAGCAGGTCGTGGTAGATCAGGTTGCCCATCAGTTCGCCGCCTTCGGACGTGATGTGGGTCAGGTCGCCCATGGCCAGGCGCGGACGGTGCTCGTACCACGAGACGATGGCGGTCTCCCCCCCCATGGCCGCGAGGGTGTCGAACCAGGCACAGCCGGCGGCCAGGGCGGCCTCCTTCTGGAGGCGCGCGATCTCGAGGATCACCGGCAGGGTGCGAAAGCGGCCGTTGCGCTTCTCGACCTTGTCCGAGGGTCCCACGACCAGGCAGGAGAGCGGGCGGGAGGCGCGCATGCGGGTGAAGAAGTCGATGATCAGGTCGCGGTAGTTCGCCTCCACGCCGGTGTCGCTCTCGTTGAGCCCGAACTGGAACGCGACCAGGTCCGGGGCGCGCGCGGCGACCTCGGCCCGCAGGTGGTCCGCGGGGAGGCTGCTCCAGTTCTCGTACCGCGCGCCCGTCAGGCTGATGCTGTCGACGACCACGCCCGGGCCCTCCTTCTCCAGGAACACGGCGTTGAGGCGCAGGACGCCGCCGGAGACGCTTTCGAGGACCAGTTCACGCCCGGAGGGCACCGGCACGCGGACGAAGTCCTCGCGGAACTTGTCGCCGCGGGTCTCCACGACGCGGACGCGCCTGTCGCCCGCGATCACCGCGAAGGCAGCCCCTTCGGGATGGCGGAGGAAATGGATCTGGGCCACGTCGAAGGAGGTGGAGGCGGTCTTCAGTTGGAACTTCACGGTGTTGCCGGTGCCCTGGTGGCCGATGCCGATGCCGCCGAAGCCGTAGCGGCGGTCCCGCGAGGGATGACTGATCGGACAGTAGGGTTTCCACCCCGGCGAGAGCGTCAGGCCGACCTGCGCGTGGTAGTGCCAGGCCCGCAGCGGGTAGACGGCCACATATCCGGGGCCGCCGCAGCCGAACGCCTGCTGGAACCGGTTGCGCAGCGTGGAGGTGATCTTGTCGCCGGAGGTGATCGAGTCGGCGAAATAACTGATGCGCGTGAGCTCCCGCCCCCGGCGCGTCCGATCGAGGCGCTCGATGAACCGCGAGAGGGCATGGGAGCCATCCCGGACGCCGGGCAGGCAGGGCACGGTCAGGTGGCCGAAGCGCCGCAGCGTCCTGGGGTCGCGGCTGCAGGGCTGCTGCGCAGGTTCGGCCTGGGGTCCGGTAGCGGGTGGCTTCCGGGCGTGGACGGCCTGCTCGGCCTGGGCGATCTCGGTGCGCACGTCGGTCGCGTCCGGAATCCGGCCCGCGGGGGAGTCATGGTAGAAAAAGAACGCGGCGAAGGACGGCCAGGGATTGGCTCCGGCCGGCAGGAGCAGGGATCCGGCAAGAACCAATATTAAAATATAAGATACCAGGAAGGGCTTTGTGAGAAACGCAGAATCCGGTGCGCGAAGTCTTGACCACATGGGAACCACCCCGCCGTCAGGGCGTCAGGACACCGGTGCATATCACAGCCGCGGGTTTCCTCCAACTGTCCAGAAGAGATTTCGCCTTTTCGCCGGGGAGGTGTCACCGGACCCCCCCGGAACCCCCGGAGCGGTGCGCCAAGGGGTGATTTTCTGTGACCCACATCACCTGCGACGACGCCCGGACGCCCAGAAACGGCAGATCCCGGAATTTCCTTTGATTTTCTGGGTTTTCGCAACTTTTTTCTTGGCACCCTGCAAATGGCCGTGTGCCAAGTCACAGACCACGGTCCCTGTTTTGCCCGCGTTGAAAATAGCAGGTGAATTGTTCTTGACTGCTTTTTGGAACTGTCCTACACAAACGGGGTGCTTCCCCACGGTGAAGTACCTTTCAAAGGAGCCCGATCGTGAAGAACCTGAAGGTAATCATTCCATTTTTCCTCACGCTTCTCGTCGCGCAACCCGGCTGGACCAAACCCGAATCCGAGGAAGATATTCCCGCTGTCGACGACAATGACACCTCGGTGGAGGTGAAAAAGGACGCCGGCGAGAAAAAGTCCGAGAAGCCCCAGTGGTATGGATTCTCCCTGAATCTGGGCCTCGGCAGCAACCATGTCCTCAACGCCGAGCCCGAGAACGCCAACTGGACGACCTCGTACTCCCTGCGCGCGGGCTGGAAGATGGGCAAGATGCTGTTCTCCGAGAACAAGCACCTCAAGCCGCTGACGCTGTCGGCCTCCTTCAGTTTTTCCAATGAAATCATGGGTAACGATCCGCGCTACCGTTCGCAGTTCTTCAACGACACCGAACTGTACACGAACAACCTCAGTTACCTCGGCGTCAACGACTCGATCCTCAGCCGCGCCGAGGCCGACGCCCTGGATCGCCGCGTCGACGGCACCCAGCGCCGCCTCGACTACAGCGACATCAACATCACGGTGGCCCACGGCAGCCTGTTCACCATCCCGGGCGCCGAGATCGAGGTCTCCGGCTCCATGGGCTTCCTGATCCCGCTGTCGCTGACCTCGCGCAACGTGGGCCTGAACACCAAGTGGGACACCGGCCTGGACTTCTCCCGCACCTTCAAGGTGGGCGGCCGTGACCTGACCCTGTCCTACGGCATCACCTTCACCTATTACTTCTATAAGTACAAGACCGCGCTCATCAACCACATGAGCGAGCCCGTCCTCGTCAACGGCCTCCCGGCCGACACCCTCGAGAACGAGTCCATCTCGCGCATGAACGAGTTCGGCTTCACCAACATGTTCTCCGTCGGCTATTCGCCGGCCAAGAAGGTCAACCTTTCGGTGGCCTACGGCCTGCTGACCCTGCGCTCCTACAAGCTCGACAACTGCCTGTACACCACGCCCAGCGGCGAGGTCATCGACGTGTGCGCCTCGACCAACGACGTCCGCGGTTACGACCCGGGCGGCCGTGGCCGTCGCGACTACCAGATGTTCTCCGCCGGCGTCACCTACAAGGCGCTGGATTACCTGACCCTTGGCCTGACGCTCAACACCTTCACGCCGCAGTTGAAGGCCAACACCGAGGATTACCAGCAGCCGTTCCTCAGTTTCGACCGGAACAACTACAGTTCGCTCATGTTTAATATCAGTTATTCTGTGGACGCTTTTTATAACAAGGTATTGAAGTAATCACAGGAATTGGAGGTAGGTCAATATGTTGAAAAATCGCAAACTCTTCACAACAATGCTCATCGCCATGTTCATGGTGGTCATGGGCTGCGCCGAGGAACGCCCCCCGCGTTCGTATGTGCAGCCGCATGTGCTCGCCAAAACCGACTTCACCGGTGACTGGTACTACGCTCCCACGGTAGTCGATGTGGGCTTCGCGTCCACGGTGACCTTCATCGGTGAGACTTCCATGGACGTCGCCATCATCCGCTGGGACATCCAGGAAGACACCATCCTCGCCCGTCTGGCCTACGACCGCATCACCGGCGCCGAGGCGGACTCCCACGAGGACTGGAAGGGTGAGATCGTCGGAGCGTGGGCCATCAGCCACTTCGACATCATCCGCGACTACAACGCCTCCACCGGTGAAGAGACCAACATCATCCGCGAGACGCAGGAGCGCCCCTGGTATCAGCGCGAGTTCATGCGGATCGACTGGTCCACGAACAAGTCGACCTCCTGGGCCCTGATGTGGACCCACGTGATCAAGGTGGACTCGGCCAGCTACAACGTGACCGACCCCAATTCCCCCTACTATCCGAAGTACGTCCGCGACGCCAATGGCGCCCTGAACTACATCGAGATCACCGACCAGGTCATCATGGCCCCCGAGATGCGCAACCTCGACGGCTGGGACTTCATGGGCCTGACCGCGATCCCGGACTGCTTCTTCTACGGGACCACGACCTCGTGCAACGCCTCGCAGATCACGATCCGCCACTCGTTCCGCAAAGTGAACCCGGACAACGAGTACGCGCCGCACCTGTACACGCAGCGTGAGCACGACAAGTTCGGCTTCTTCATGTCGAACCGCCTGACGTACAACCGTCAGTACGACATCCTCATCCAGGAGCTCAAGCAGTACGCCAACAAGTGGAACTTCTTCGAGGAGACCTTCAAGAAGGCCACCTCCCAGACCGAGGCGACGCTGTACGCCGACACCGAGAAGCACGCGGCCGTCAATGGCGAGTTCTTCACCTGCCCCGGCGGCTCCGAGCCCTGCCGCTACCTCGACGACCACAAGAAGGTGTACATCATGGGCTTCCGTGTGTACGCCAACCCCGACGTTCTCGCCCAGGACCGCCCCCTCGTGCACTGCCCCAGCGACATGGACGACTACGGCAACCCCCGTCCCTGCTTCTACAAGGACGACGGTATGGTCTACATCGCCGCCAACCCCGACTGGATGCAGGACCGCGTCAAGGCCGAGCCCGTGCAGATGCGCTATGTCGATCGCGCCATGCGCCCGATCGTGTACTACGCCAACTCCCTGACCCCCGACAGCATCGCCCACTGGGAGCTCGACGCCCAGGGCGCCCCCACCGGCAACGTGACCGGTCCGCTGATGGACGTCATCGACGAGTGGGCCAAGGCCCACAACGGCTGGCTCGACTTCCTGAAGGTCTCCCGCCTGGGCGCCGACGGTCGTGAGCAGCAGTCCGTGCTGATGTGCCCGTACGTCGCCAAGGACGACACCCGCACCTGGTACGCCTACGGCTCCAACAAACAGATCGTGTGCGAAAAGGACGTCCGCCTGGGCGACCTCCGCTTCCCGCAGGTCGTGTGGGTCGACTCGCCGCAGCAGTCCTCCCCGCTGGGCTACGGCCCCCCGCTGCCGGACCCCCTGACCGGTGAGAGCATCTCCATGGTCGCCAACATCTACGGCGCTTCCCTGGACTCCTATGCCGCCTACGCCCGTGACGTGGTCCGCCTGCTGACCGACACCAACTTCGCCCTCGACGACTACCTCATCGGCGACTACCAGGCCGTCTGGACCGCTATGACCGGCACGGGCATCCATCAGAAGTCCCTGACCGGCGTCGACAAC
Organism: Deltaproteobacteria bacterium HGW-Deltaproteobacteria-17; assembly: GCA_002841905.1. GTDB lineage: Bacteria > Myxococcota_A > Polyangia > HGW-17 > HGW-17 > HGW-17. The sequence goes on along the minus strand of PHBF01000008.1, from coordinate 6,673 downwards.
AACCAGTTCAACTGGCAGCGCACCGGCCAGGCCATCTCCCAGGACCGACTGCGCAAACTGTTCCGCAACATGGACACCTCCTGGTCCCACGGCCTGGCCCCCGAGGCCCCGCTGGTGCTCGGCCAGGGCGAAGCCGCCTTCAAGAACTCTCTGAACCGCCGCCTGGACGCCCTGGAAGTCTCCGGCGCCCTGGGCGACGGCACGGGCTTCTATCCCGGCTACAGCCGCCTGAACCGCCTGCGCAACACGCCCGTCGAGGATCGCCTCATGACCCGCGACGTGCTGCTGGCCTCGGCCGCCACCCTGCAGGCCGCCGGCTATGACCCCCAGACCGTGGACGCCGGCGCCCTGCCGTACGGCTCCACGATCCGCGCCAAGGTCTCCCCGCTGACCACCCTCAACCTGAAGTACCACCGCGCCATCAACGACCTCAAGTACAAGCACTTCGCCCAGAAGGGCTGCATCATGTACACCGAGTTTGCTCCGTTCGAGGATCCCGCATCCTACGGCGTGGCCAAGCAGCTGGTCGACACCTACTGCGGCGGCACCTGGGACGACGGCCAGGGCGGCTGGGACTGCGCCACCAAGGTCTATGACGCCCTGCGCGCCGAGATCTACGTGGGCGTCACCATCCACGAGATGGGCCACAACCAGGGTCTGCGCCACAACTTCAAGGGCTCCTATGACGCGATGAACTACTACGACGAATACTGGGAAATCCGCAACCACGACGGCACGGCCGGTCCGCGCACGTCCGACCCCATCACCCAGTACGAGATCGAGAACCGCCTGGAAGACTACGCCTACACCTCCATCATGGACTACGGCGCCAAGTTCAACTCCGACTTCATGAAGCTGGGCCGCTACGACTTCGCCGCGATCAACTACGGCTATGCCGGCATGCGCCAGGTCTTCAACACTACCGGCACCGACATCCAGGGTCTGCGCGCGGTGCAGAACTTCTCCGAGTGGGGCTGGCCCACTGCCATGATCTTCTCGATCCCGCTGCAGGCCGTGCACTACACCCGCTTCCAGAACTTCGCCGACCTCAGCGAGTCCAACCGCTCCTGGGTCCCCAACAACTGGATCGTCTACAGCGTGTCCAACGAACTGCGCGTCACCGACGCCTCCCTGGACACCGCCGGCACCGGCCGCCTCATGATCCCCTACGGCCACTGCTCCGACGAGTTCCGCCAGAGCCAGCTGGGCTGCAACTACTTCGACAAGGGCGCCGACATCTACGAGATCTCCAAGACCCTCGAAGAGATGTATGAAAACTACTACATCTTCAACAACTTCTCCCGCGGCCGCTACACCTGGGGCTGGGACGAAGGCGCCTACATGAGCCGCATCGCCGGCCGTTACTTCGACGTCCCGCAGAACCACGCCCAGTACTACGCCCTCTACCTGGGCATCTTCCAGGATCAGTTGGGTCCGCAGATCGGTGGCGACACGGCCGTCGAGGACTTCTTCACCGACCCGGTCAACGGCTGGGGCTTCTGGACCGCCGCCGTGGCCGACATCTTCTCGATGTTCATGCGCGTGGTCACCATGCCCAGCCCCGGGTATTATGATGAGGTCACCGGCCCCAACGGCGACACTTATTACAAGATGTCCGACGAGACGGGTGAGTACTGCCAGGGCACCGGCCCCGGCACGGACTGTGAGTTCCTGGTTCCGCTCATCGCCGGCAAATACATCGACGACTCCTGGGACTTCGACTACGGCTATGAGTGGTACATGAAGATCACCCGCCGCGGCCAGTTCTTCGACCGTCAGATCGCCATCCAGACGCTGGCCACCGCCGAGAACAACTTCATGGGTCGCGACACCCAGGAGGACAAGCGCCAGTACACGATCAACTTCGCCCGCCTGTTCCCCAACCAGATCCTCGACTACTTCGCGGGCATCCAGACCAACGACTTCTCGAAGATCGCCCCGGTCCTCTGCGGCACCGAAACCATCAACGGCGTCCCGTACGTCGCCCGCGTCGAGCATCCCTACGCGGCCGACCTCGACGCCCCGCGCTGCTCCACCCTCACCGGTGGCACGTACCTGGGCGACATCTACCCGAACAACACCTTCACGGTGCAGTTGTACGCCGCGGTCCTGGGCATGGCCATGTTCCCGATGAACTACAGCCAGGACTTCATCGACAAGTCCCGCATCTACGTCAAGGGCGAGGGCGAGGGCATCGACTTCTCCCATCTCGACCCGGCCATGGTCGTCGAGTTTGAGGATCCCCTGTCCCACAAGATGTTCGTGACCCTGCGCTACGACGACGCCGTGCAGAACGGCTCGACCTTCCACGTCAGCATCGGCGCCCGCATGCTCGACTACGCCGCGGACCTGCTCACCATCTATGAGACGGCGCAGGACGACTACGACAACCTGGCCAACGACGCCAACTACAACGCCCTCCAGCTGGCCTACCGCAACTACAAGAACTATGTCGACAACCTCGAGATGGTTCGCGGTCTGACCCGCATGCTCGAATGGGCCGACTACACCGACCAGTAAGACGCTTCCCGGGCGGGGGAGGGTGACCTTCCCCGCCTCTTTCCTGACACAAAGTGGGTTGGGTACAAAACGTGAATCCGCACCTCGCGGATGGCAATACGTGGCCACTTTGATTGACCTCTATAGCTACATGATTGTGGGCTGGGCGTTAGCTGGTCACTTACGAGATGTACTCGTGGAAAACGCCTTTAAGATGTCTAGCGACCTGCGTGACGTGAATCACGAACTGATCTTCCACATTGACCGAGGAGGTCAGTATGCCAGTATTGGATTCAGGAATCTGGCCTAGAAAGCCAATCCCAGAGAAAAAGGCCGTAAGGCAACAGTTTGGGCACGCAGAGGCAGAGAGCTTCTCCTCGACGGTCAAGCGGGACAAACTAAACAAAGAGGTCTGGCGCAGCTCCGTCTAACTTCGGGAAGTTATCTTTGATATTAACTACTTGACGAGAAGGGCAATATAAAATACCAGCCCCTTGGTATTTGAAAATTCGGGTTGCGCCCAGATCGCTGTGGAACCAGCATAGCCAAAGTATTTTCCTCTGAGCTATATCGAAAAGAAAGTTTTCAGGGTAATGCTTGTGAGGTATTGTTAAAATAGAGATTGCTGGGAGAAAAAGTCTTAAACATTAGTATAAAGAAGAAATTATATTTCTTCTATCATATATGCTTTGCCAATATTATACAAAGACATTGCATCCCAATAAGGAGAAGAAGCGCATCCAGTAATCGTCATATTTTCCTGATCGCTTGTAACAGCCAAACCAAATTTGCTATTACTTTGTGGATTTGGGGAAAGCAAAATGTTACTAGGGAAAATCTGACCAACAACATTTGGTGTATCATAAATAAATACGGCGCCATTTCCGTTATAATTAGGAGCACCAACAATAGCCTTGTACGGATATAAAGATGGGCCAACCCAATTCAATGAAATAGATTCTCCTAATCTGGCCCCAGCAGGAAGATCAACAGGTGCAATTGTGTCTGTAAATGATAAATGATGTCTTGCAGGCAATGCAGGAGCTAATGGAGTAATAGCAAAGCTATAAACGCCACCTTGATCGAGCGAAACGATCGGCATCCCAGGTGCACCAGAAAGAAGTACACAATTGGAATAAATGTACCATTGGAATTGAGATGTATTATAGTATGCAAATTTTACACAAGACATTGAAACGGAGTAGCCAAGCTCAGAATTTTCGGTTTCGCCTGTGTAAGTTCCTTCCTCGTAATAACTAGCGTCGGTTCTTTTTTTGTATACTAAGAGCGCGCCATATTGTGTCTCGTTAGCAGTGCTCTTCGCATAAGGCGCACCAGCTGCAACACGACAACCATGCTCATATTCTATAAGTGCATCATTTACGTCTACAGAGTATCCTAGTTGGCCATCGCCGCGGGCAAAATTGCTGAATGTTACTACGCCTAAATTTATATAGGAAGATCCATTGTGATAATAGTTGTAAACACCGCCAAAATCGGCGTATAATGTTTCGTCAGGTAATGTGGAATAATCAATTTTATCTTTGCCAGGTGATCCTATTGCAATACAATTCCCATCAATTGCAACTGAGAATCCAAATTTGTCACCTTCATTTTGAGTGCCAGGATTGAAAGTATAAGACAACGACCAGGTAACCCCATTGAATATATAGACAGAGGCAAAACCTCTATTGCTGTTTGCGCCTGGGGCACCAATGATTACTTTATTGCCGCTAATATCAATGCTAGAGCCAAAATAAGCGTATGAGCCCACTGTGGCCAAAGGTAAAATTCTCTCAAAATAATCCCACTCCCCTGATTCGTTTTTTCGGTATACATCAACAGCTCCGGCATCAGTAAAAGCGGGAAAAGAAATCCATGGCGGCATATAATATGCTGGTTTATCAAATCCCGGAATTCCAACAAAGAGCCATTCATCGTTCATGGCTAGGCCGAGGCCTGTTTTCGCATTATTTTGTAAATAAGAATTTGAAAGTCCATAGATATCGTAAACATATTCGGCTTTTGAAGTAAATGTGAAAAAGAAAGCGAGCAAAAATGACACTACTGCAATGAACTTATGCATTTTAAAACCTCCAATGTACAAATATTAAACATTAAACAACAATAAATTTGTATCTTTTAACCCTCCTTAGATATACAAAGTTGCAAATACCTAACACTAAAAATACAAAAAAGAAATACCTCCTTAATCTATTACTGTACTAGGCTAAAACAAAAATGTCCAGACTTTAGAATTAATTACTTGCTTTTTACCTAACATGTGTATGGGGACAAGGATGTTAATGCTATAAAATAATTGTTCACGCCCTTGTGGGCGTTGTTTTAGATTGACCAAACCGTGAAATCGCCGTACAAACGATCACTCGATGGAGGTGTGAACATGGACTTTACAAAAATCAATGAAAAAGCAGCAGCCAGCCTCGTGGAATGCAAGGAATTCCTCAAGGACATCATCGCGATCCGCTCCACCAGCACGGAGGAGGCCGCCGTGGTGGCCCGCATCCAGCAGGAGATGATCAAGGCCGGCTTCGACGAGGTCAAGACCGACGGTTTTGGCAACGTCATGGGGCGCGTGGGCACCGGCCCGCGCCAGATCGCCTTCGACGCGCACATCGACACCGTCGACGTGGGGAACCCCGAACTGTGGAAGACCAAGCCCTTCGAGCCCGTGGAGGTCGACGGCGTGATCTACGGCCGCGGCGCCTCCGACCAGAAGGCCGGCATGGCCGCCATGGTCTACGCCGCCCGCATCATCAAGGAGCTGGGCCTGGGCAAGGACTTCTCCGTGTGGATGGTCGGCTCGATCCAGGAGGAGGACTGCGACGGCCTGTGCTGGCAGTACATCCTGCGCGAGAAGGTCCTCGAGCCCGAGGTGGTCGTGCTCACCGAGCCCACGAACCTGAACATCTACCGCGGGCACCGCGGCCGCATGGAGATGGAGGTCGAGACCTCCGGCATCTCCTGCCACGGCTCCGACCCCACCCGCGGGGACAACGCCGTCACCAAGATGGCGCCGATCATCCTCGAGATCGACGAGCTCAACAAGAAGCTCCCGCCCAAGGCGTTCCTCGGCAAGGGCACCGTGGCCATCTCCCACATCCGCTCCACCTCCCCGTCCCTGTGCGCGGTGGCCGACTCCTGCACGATCCACCTGGACCGCCGCCTCACCGAGGGCGAGAACGCCGAGACCTCCGTGGCCGAGATCCTGGCCCTGCCGTCGGCCAAGGCCGCCGGCGCCAAGGTCCGCATCCTCGACTACGACGTGCCGTCCTACAAGGGCACGCGGTATCCGACCAAGAAGTTCTACCCCACGTGGGTCCTCGACGAGCAGCACAAGGCCGTGCAGAGCGCGGTGGAGGCCGGCGAGGGCGTCCTCGGTCGTCCTCCCGTGGTCGACAAGTGGGTGTTCTCCACCAACGGCATCGCCACGGCTGGCATGTTCAACATCCCCACCATCGGCTTCGGCCCGGCCAACGAGGTCTACGCCCACAGCCCGATGGATCAGTGCCCGGTCGAGCACCTCGAAAAGGCCATGGCCTTCTACGCGGCGTTCGTCGACGCCTACGCGCGCCGGTGAGGCCGCCATGACCACCGAACGCACCTACGCCATGATCAAGCCCGACGCGGTCGCCGCCGGCCACGTCGGGGAAATCATCGCCGCGATCGAGGCCTCGGGGCTGAAGATCCGGGCGCTGGAACTGATGCACCTGACCCCGGCCCAGGCCCGCGGTTTCTATCGCGTGCACGTCGAGAAGCCCTTCTTCCCGGTCCTGCTGGAGTTCATGACCTCCGGACCTGTGGTGGCCATGGTCCTCGAGGGCTCCGCGGCCATCACCCGCTGGCGCGCCCTGATGGGCCCCACCGACCCTTCCAGGGCCGAGCCCGAGGCCCTGCGCGCCCGCTTCGGCACCGACATCACCCGCAACGCCGTGCACGGCTCCGACGCCCATGACACCGCCGACGCCGAGATCGCCTACATGTTCGGGGGCCGGTTCCTCGATGGGCTGGTCTGATCCCACCTGCCTGGGCTGGACCCCCGCCGACTGGCGGGCGTGGTTCTCCTCCCGCGGCCTTCCCGCGTTCCGGGGCGACCAGGTCTTCACCTGGATTCACCGCTTCGGTGTCACCGACCCCTTGGCGATGACCAACC
>PHBF01000274.1 GCA_002841905.1 Deltaproteobacteria bacterium HGW-Deltaproteobacteria-17 | reverse complement strand
GGTCATCTCCGGGATTAAAGGGACGCGGGGCGTAACCGGCACTCCTCCCCGCAACGCTCTTTCGTGCAGCTCGAGGAAGTTCGCCAGGATGCGCTCGTTGCCGGCGCCGCAGAGCCGCCTGTGCTCATCCGTATCGTAGAGCTTCAGATCGATATAGAGCTCGTCTGTCCAAGGGTAGATGAGCTCTAGGAAGCGGTCGAGTTGAAAATGGCCGCAGGTCTCTACCAGCGTATGGATGCCCCTGCCCTTGAGCTCCGCCAGGAGCTCCCCCGCGTATTCCGAGAAGAGGGTCGGCTCGCCTCCCGACAAGGTCACTCCCCCACCGGAGTTGCGGTAAAAGGGAATGTCCCGAGATACCTGCTCGAGGACCGCCGCTACGCTCATGGCCGTGCCGACACGGCTCAACGCCTCGGCCGGACAGGCCTGGACGCACTTGAAGCACAGATCGCAACGGGCGCGATCCACGTAACCGGGATTGCGGCGGTCGAGCGCCCCGCAAGGGCAGACCTTGACGCAGGTGTCGCAGCCGATGCACTCGCGTGAGTCGAAGCTCAGCTCCGGCCCGGTCCGCTTGCTCTCGGGATTGTGGCACCAGGCGCAAGAGAGAGGGCAGCCCTTGAAGAAGACGACGCTCCTGATGCCTGGCCCGTCGTCGAGCGAGTTGCCCTTTATCTCCAGTATGAGAGTTTCGCTCGTGTCGCTCGTTTTCGCTATCAAATTCCTTCTCTATATCCCGTATTCCGCACGTTCGATCAGCTCCATCTGCATATCGCGGTTGAGCGTCACGAAATAGGCGTTATATCCGGATATCCGCACCAGCAGATTGCGGTAGTCCTCGGGGTGCGCCATGGCGTCGCGCAGCATCTCCGACGTGACCACGTTCATCTGCATCTGCATGCCGCCGAGCTGGAAGTAGGTCTGCGCGTAGTTGAACATGTTCTCGACCACCTGGGCGTGGCTGTCGGCCGGCGCCGGGACCACCTTCACGTTGAAGGCGATGTTGTTGTTCATGTTGTGCGGGTCGAGCTTGGCCACGTCGCGGATATTGTCCAGCAGGCTCTTGGAGGCGTTGGGCTCCGGCGTGAGGCCGGGCGTGAAGGCCTTGCCCGCCAGCCTGCCCGAGGGAAGCGCCCCGGTGAGAGTGCCGAAGGCGACGTGGTTGGACATGGACCAGAAACCGGCTGTGTATCTGCCGCCCCGGAAGTTCAGGTGGCTCCCGTAGGCGTCGTGCGCGAAAGCGGTCACGCGGTTGGCGAGCGCCACCGCCTCCTCGCTGCCCGAGCCGAAGAGCGGCACTTTCTTGGTCACCATCGCTCGCAGAGCGGTGTCCTTCTCGAAGTTCGAGTCCACCGCCGCCTTCAGCTGCGCAAAGCTGACGGAGGCGTCATCGTAGACGAGCTTCTTGATGACCATGAGCGAATCCGTGATGTCCGCCAGCCCGATGCAGGCCGCGCCGGAGCTGTTGTGCTTGGCTCCGCCCTTAGTGACGTCGGTGCCCTTTTGGCGGCAGCCGTCGATCATCGCCGAGAGCAGGGGCGTCGGCCGGATGACGCTGTGCGCCTCGCCCAGCATGTTGTTGTATTCGATCGACTGGTCGATGAGGAAACCGAACTGAACGGTGAAGGCGCGGAAGAAGTCCTCAAAGCTGGAAAATTCGCCCGCCTCGACGCTTCCGGTCCGGGGGCCGACGTCCCAGCGCATCAGCGGATGGCGCCCGTTGTTCATCGCCATCTCCAGCGCGGCGACCATATTCATCATCATGCAGTTGGTGTGGCCGATATGCTTGGCCGAGAGCGTCGGCTCGACGCATCCGGTTGCCGACCAGTCGCGCAGGTCCTCCGGCGGATAATCGAACTCCGCCAGTGACTCCATCACGGCCAGGTCGTTGTGCATGCTGGGCGTCGCGCAGGTGATGAGGTTCACCTCGCAGAGACGTTTCAGGTAGGTCTGGGAGTTCTTCTCCGGATTGAAGCGCGCGTTGACGTTGGGGTCGCGGATGTTCAGGAGCTCGGTCACCTTGAGGAAGATATAGGTCATGTCGTTGACGGCGTCCTCGCCCTCGGGCGTCACCCCGCCGAGCGTGATGGCCTGGTCCGACGAGCTCCCGCCGAAAAGATAGTTGCCGAGGTCCGGTATGAGCGGCAGGTGGTCGGTGCACCGCATGTAAAAGCAGCCGACGAGCTCGATGGTGCGCTTGATGTACTCCTCGCGCTCGCGCGCGTCGGCCAGCTTCGCCATGTCCGCCTCGAAGTACGGCTGGAACCACTGATCCATACGTCCCAGCGACAGACCCGCATTGGTGTTCTCCATGTGGAGCCCCACCCAACCTATCCAAGACGCGTTCACTGCCTCGTCCAGCGTCTCGCAGGGTCCTTCCGGCACCCTGGCGCAGATGGCGGCGAGCCTTTCCAGCTCGGCGCGTCGCGCATGGTTCGTCTCCGTTGCGGCCTCTTTCGCCGCCTGCTCGGAAAGTCGCTTCGCGTACGCGGCGATGCCCTCGAGGCAGATGACCATGGCCTCGACCATGTCCGCCTTGTCCTGGCCGGCCGTCGCGTCGGCCGCGAGCTCCGCTCGCAGCTCTTCGATCATGCCGCTGGTGCCGATGCGCATCAGTTTCGGGAAATCGGCGATGGTGTGAGATAGCGCCGCCGTCTTCCAGAGGAAATAAACCGCGAATCGCTCGTCCATCTGCTGGCAGAGGGGCTCTCCGTACTTGTCGCGCACCCACTCGCGCACGTTCCGCTGGGACCAGAACGGAAAGACCTTATGGTGAAAGACGTCGATGGTGCCCTGCGACACGTCATAGGAATTGAGGATGCGGCCGGGCACCGAGATGAGCTCACCCCAGATGGTCGTCCCGTGCGTGTCCGGATAGACGACCACGCCTATCTCCTTGGTCGTGGTCGTTCCGGCCAAAAGGTCGTTCTTCCGGATTATGGGATCGCGGTTCTCCATCAGATGCCGGAAGGCATGCGCCTGTCGCAACTCCGGGATCCAGGCGTTACCTTCCTTGTCCGTCTCGAACCCGTTTTCCACGAACCACTCGGTCAAGAGCAGAGGCCTCTCGTGGCAGAGCTCCGGCTTGGTCGTGAAGTGGATGTCGACGAAGCGCTCGAGCCTCGGAAAGTCCTCGAGCGCGTACGCGGAAAGGTACGGATCGTCCAAGTATTTGACGCCCGCGTCCACGGACGGCGCCGCGAGGCGCGCCGTCCGCCGCTGGGCCAACTGCCCGCTCAAGGCGTGATCCGCCTCGGGCCGCTCGCTCAGCCGCTCCGCGATGTCGCGGCGGCGTGATCTGTCGGTCATCTTCTGGTGCTTGTTGTGCAGCAACACCGACAGGTAGAAGTTGAAGAGGCTCATATAGGAGAGGTTGCCCTTTATCTGCAGGTCGTTCTTGAGCAAAAGGTTCATCGTCTCGTTCGGGGGCAGGTTGAGCATGGAGAGCAGCGTCTTGTCGTCCTTGAACTGGAGCGTCGCGTTGGCGTCCGCGGGCACCCCGAAGGTGACTTTGGCTTTGCCGCCGCTGAAGGTGATGCCCTGCTCCACCGTTCCCGTGGCCGTCTTGATGCCGAGCCCGAAATCTATCCATCCACCATTGCCGTCGCGCAGGTATGCGTTGATGCTCTTTCTGTGATTGAAGTTGGCCGCCATCAGGTGGAGCAGCCCATTTGCGAGCAGGTTCACCGGAGATCTACCGTTCATGCTCACTCTCCTTCGTCATTGACCGCCTGCGAGCCTAGTTTAACCGTTTCGCATCGCTTCTTAATACGAGCGAACCCCCTGATACCTCTCATTCCATCGCGTACCGCGTGTGGTTCGATTGAGTCGAAGAGATAAAGGGGGTGCCGCGACATGGCCAAGTATGGAGAGAAGCGCGAAGTGGAAAGAAGGGCGCCAAAGTCCCCGAGCAGTCCTAAGCAAATATCGCAACCGGCGTCACTTTGACAACATCGAGTCGGAGAGGTGGTCCTCAAGATCACGTATGTCGCGGTAGATCTCCGCGGCTCCCCCTAGGGCCTTTGCGTCATAACCTCCGCTCTCGACGCCGATCATCGGGATGCCGATGCGCAGGGCGGGGATTAGATCGAAGGGCGTGTCGCCCAGGAACACACATCTGTCCTTTGAGAGAGAGAACTTGGAGATGGCCGCGCAGAGAACGTCGGGCGCGGGCTTGGCTCGACGAACATCGCCCGAAGTGGTATAGCCCGATACGAGTTCCCGAATCCCCAGCTTATCCAGCAGGGCTTCGATGAGAGCCTCGTAGCTCGAACTGACGAGGTAAGTGGAGACCCCGAGTTCCTTG
>PHBF01000007.1 GCA_002841905.1 Deltaproteobacteria bacterium HGW-Deltaproteobacteria-17 | reverse complement strand
CGAAGTCGCCGGTTCATCCGCCGAGCCGGAGCACCGGATCGCCCGCCGGACCCTCCGCCGGGCCCCCTCTCCGATCTCCTGGCCCTACGAGGACGTGGACATCTCCTCACCCTACGGCTTCCGTATCCATCCCACGCTGCAGACCGTGAAAATGCACCGCGGACTGGACTTCCCCCGCAGCCTGGGCACCCCGGTCACGGCGGTCGCTGATGGCATAGTACAAAAGGTCATGTACGATGGTGTCTACGGCAACGTCGTGTTTGTGGATCATGAAGGGGGATGGCAGAGCGTCTACGCCCACCTGGCCGAGATCACCGTCCTCCCGGACGAGGCCGTGGGGGCCGGCGCGCTGATCGGCCTGACCGGAAGCACCGGACGCTCCACCGGCGCCCACCTTCACATGGGCATCCTGGTCGACGGAAAGAGCGTGGATCCCCTGTACTTCTTCGGCCGCACCTGGACCCCGGATCACCTCTCCGACGGCCCGATTCCCGCGCTGAGTCCGCCGGAGAAAACTCCGGCCCCGTCCGCCGGCGATGATCCCTATTCCGGTGACTGATCCAGCCTGTCACTCCAAAAAAAACGCTTGCAACGAACGTCCAATTCTGGTATGTGGGGCGTGCAATTGAAGGTGACCGTGAAGTGGGCACTTTAGCCCACTTTTTTTTTACCTTCGAAAACCGAGTGTTTTGATGGCTTACCCGGATCTGAAAAACGTACTGCCCGTCTTGGAAAACGTCGCTTCCGAGAGCGGCGTTTCGATCTGGGGCGTGGAGTGGACGACCGAGGACGGGCGGGTCATCCTGAGGGTATACGTGGAGCAGGAGAACGGCGTGAACATGGAGACGCTGACCGGCGTCACCCGGAAACTGAACCTTCGGCTCGACGAGACCGATCCGGTGCCCTGCACCTACACGCTGGAGGTCTCGTCGCCGGGTCTGGAACGCCGGTTGTTCACCCTCGATCAGTGCGCCCGTTACGTCGGCTCGGTCATCAAGGTCAAGTGCACCCCCGAGGCCCCGCAGGCCCGGAAGCGCTTCAAGGGCCGCCTCGCGGCCGTGGAAGAGGAATGTCTCGTTCTGGAGGACGGCGCCGACACGGCGCGTCTGCCGTTTTCCCAGGTGGCCACGGCCCACCTGGTGTATGAGTAGACCCGTCCGTCCGGTCGGTACCCGATCCGTTTGTGGAGGTTGGTATGCAATTCGAGTTGGATAAACTTCTGGAATCTGTCAGCAGAGATAAAAACATCGACAAGGCGATCCTGGTCGACACCCTGGAGCAGGCCATCCTCTCCGCGGCCCGCAAGGTCTTCGGCGCCAACCGTCAACTGGAAGCCAGGTACAACGCCGAGACCGGCACCGTGGAACTGTTCCTGATCCTGACGATTACGGAGAACACCAGCGAAGCCGGCGTCTCCTGCACCTACACCGACGCCAAGGCCCACGGGCTCGAGGCCGAGGTCGGCGACGAGATCCTCTTCCAGATCTTCTATCACCCCACCGAGGAGAAGAAGGCCATCGAGCAGGAGAAGCAGTTCGGCAAGCTCCTCAACCTGAAGGACTACCGCAAGACCTTCGGCCGGATCGCCGCCCAGACCGCCAAGCAGGTCATCATCCAGCGCGTGCGTGCCGCCGAGCGCGAAACCATCTATAAGGAATTCAAGGACCGCGTCGGCGACGTCATCAACGGCGTCGTGCGTCGCTTCGAGAAGGGCAACATCATCGTCGACATCGGCCGCACCGAGGCCGTCCTGACCCAGAAGGAACAGATCGCGACCGAGAGCTACCGCGCCGGCGACCGCATCGTCGCCTACGTCAAGGAAGTCCGCAGCGACAACAACAAGAAGGACAGCAAGCTCGACCCGCGCGGGCCCCAGATCTCCCTGTCCCGTCGTGAGGAGGGCCTGGTCCGGCGTCTGTTCGAGATGGAGGTGCCCGAGATCTTCCAGGGCATCGTGACGATCGAGGCGATCGCCCGCGAGCCGGGATCCCGCACCAAGATCGCCGTCTCCAGCCGGGATCGCGACGTGGATCCGGTGGGCGCCTGCGTCGGCCTCAAGGGCCTGCGCGTCCAGAACATCAAGCAGTTCCTCAAGGGCGAGAAGATCGACATCGTCCCCTGGGACTCCGAGTCGGCCCGGTTCGTGTGCAACAGCATCGCGCCTTCCCAGGTCTCCAAGATCATCGTCGACAGCGCGGCGCACACCATGGAACTGATCATCCCCGACGACCAGCTCAGCCTGGCCATCGGCAAGCGCGGCCAGAACGTCCGGCTGGCCTCCCAGTTGACGGGGTGGAAGATCGACATCTACTCCGAGAGCAAGGTCGTGGAGCTCGAGAAGCGCATGCGTGACCAGATCGCTTCCATCGAGGGCGTCGGCGCCGACCTGGCCGAGACCATCTTCAAGCTCGGCTGGCGTTCCCTGGAGGACGTGGCCCAGGCCAACCCCGAGGATCTGGCCTCCATTCCGGGGCTGGGCGGCCTCGAAGCCGCGATCCGCATCTCCAGCGGCGCGCGCCTGCTGCTGGAAATGCAGGACGGCGGCGAGGATATGGTGTCCGAGGACGAGCGCATCCTGGAGCTCCAGGGTGTGGACGACTACACGCTGACCATCCTCAAGTCCAGCGGCTACACCACGATCGCGCAGATCTACCAGTCCACCCCCGAGGAGATGACCGAAAACACCGGCATCGCCCTGCGGCAGTGCCAGCGCATCCATTACTCCGCCGGCGTGAGCCTTGGTCTGGAGGACCGCTCCGACTCCAAGGAGTTCGCGCAGCTGGGCTACCTCGACTCGGATGAGGAGTAGGGCGCCTTGAATCAGGAAGGTTTCATGTCGATGTCTCTGACCCGTGAAGACGGAAGCACCGCAAGCGGCGTCCACGCCACGCAGGGCGGAAGCCTGCGCACCTGTGCGGCCTGCCGGACCCGGACCGGGGCTGGCGACCTGATCCGCTTCACCTGCGACGGCAGCGCCTGGAAGTGCGTCGTCCCGGGCACCTCCCAGCGCGGACGCGGGGTCTCCCTGTGTCCGAAGCCGGGCTGCTTCGACCGCGCCTGCGCCTCCCGAAAATCCCGGTTCTCCGGTCCCCAAAACGGGACCGCCGGCCGGCCGTCTTCCCAAACGCTGCTTCAGGCGGCCATCGATTCGTACCAGGAACGCATCCGTCTACTGCGACGCAGCGGCGGACATCTCGCCGCGGACGTCCTCGAACCAGTTCTTTCGCAGCTCCACACCGCGCTTTTGACTCTGCCCCCATGCAGGTCGGGAGAGACGCATGTCCGATAGCATCAAGATCATGTATCTCGCCAAGGAATCCAACCTGGAATACCAGGCGATTATTGACGAAGTCAAAGAACTCGGCGTATTTGAGAAAGTCACCAAATACACCGAGATCACCAGGGACCAGGCCGACACCATCCTCGAGAGCATCCGGCGGCGCCGTCGCGCGGCGATCCTCGAGACCCAGGTGCAGGGCGGCGCCATGATCCGCCGCAAGGTGACCACGGTGACGGTGGAAAAGGCCGAAGATGCTCCCACCGCCGCCCGGGCCACCACGCGCAAACGCCGGGTCGCGGCCCGGGAAGAGGCCGCCGCCGAAGCCGCCGCCGCCGAAGCCGCCGAAGCCGTCTCCAACGAAGCCGTGGCCGCCGTCGAAAAGACCGAAGAGAGCACCGCGGAGGAGACCCGACCCCGGACGTCCGCCCGGCATGCAAAGACTGTCGAGGAGCCGACGCAGGCCGTGGAACCCGAGACTGAAACCGAGGCTTCCAGCCCGGTCCAGGAGAACCTCCCCGAGTCCCAGGTCCCGGTCGCCGCCGACCCGCCGGCGGAGCCCGCCCCGGCCGTCGAAGAACCCCCGGTGGCCGGCGAGATCGCGCCCCAGGTGGACGCCATCGTTTCCCCCGAACCGGTCGTGGCCCCCCAGCCCGAGGCGACGCCTGCGGTGCCCGAGGCGCCCGCGGCCCCGACGACCGCTCCCGCTGCCGTGGAACCGCCGGCCGCCGCCGCGCCCGCCGAAGACGAGGCCAAGCCCGCCTCCAAGCGCTTCCTGCCGTCGTCGGCCCGTCCGGAGGCATCCGCTTCCCCGATCGAGAAGCCCGCCGCCCCGGCACGACCCGGCGCCGCGCGTCCCGGCGGTGTCGCCGTCGGACCCAAGGAAGAGAAGAAGCTCGGCCCCACGGGACGCTTCATCGTCCTTCCCTCGCCGAGCAACCGTTCCGCGACCCGCGTCGACGGCGCCGCCAAGCCCGGCGAGACCGGCACCGCGCCCAAGCCCGCCGACTCCCGCGTCTCCTATAAGGAGAAACGGCAGGAGGAGGAGCTGCTGCGCAAGACCGGGTACATGCGGCACAAGAAGTCCGACTCCGTGCGGCCGGCGCTCCCCCCCGAGGGCAAGCGCAAGATCAAGGTCGACGAGTTCATCTCCGTCTCCGAGCTCGCCAAGCAGATGGGCCTCAAGGGCACCGAGTTGATGAAGAAGCTGCTCAGCCTGGGCCAGATGGTCACCATCAACTCCACCCTCGACTTCGACACGGCCACCATCGTGGCCTCCGAGTGGGGCTACGAGATCGAGAACGTGGCCTTCCAGGAGGAGAAGTTCTTCTCCGAGGACGAGACCACCGACGAGGGCCGCGAGAAGCGTCCCCCCATCGTCACGATCATGGGTCACGTCGACCACGGCAAGACCTCCCTGCTGGACGCGATCCGCAAGAGCGACATCGCCTCCAAGGAGAGCGGCGGCATCACCCAGCACATCGGCGCCTACAAGGTCAAGACCAAGGAAGGCGAGATCGTCTTCATCGACACGCCCGGTCACGAGGCCTTCTCCGCCATGCGCGCCCGCGGCGCCTCGGTCACGGACCTCGTGGTGCTCGTGGTCGCCGCCGACGACGGCGTCATGCCCCAGACCGAGGAGGCCATCAACCACTGCAAGGTCGCCAACGTGCCGATGCTCGTGGCCATCACCAAGGTGGACAAGCACAACGCCAACCCCCAGATGGTCCGAGAGAAACTGACCGCCTACGGCCTCGTCGACGAGCAGTGGGGCGGCGACGCCATCATCGTGGAGGTCAGCGCCGTGACCAAGCAGGGCGTCGACACGCTGCTGGAGATGCTCCTGCTGCAGGCCGACATGCTCGAACTGTCGGCCAATCCCGCAGCCCCGGCCCGTGCCGTCGTGCTCGAAGCCGAGCTCGACCGCGCCAAGGGCCCGGTGGTCAACCTGCTCGTGATCGACGGCTCGCTCTCCCTGGGCGACCACGTGGTCTGCGGCCTCTCCGGCGGCAAGATCCGCGCCCTCACCGACGACCGCGGACGCCAGTTGAAGTCCGTCGGCCCCGCCTCCCCCGTCGAGGTCACCGGCTTCGACGCCGTGCCCGTGCCCGGCGACGACTGCCGCACGGTGCCCGACGAGAAGGCCGCCAAGCGCATCCTGGACCGCCGGCGCGACGAGGCCAAGACCAAGGATCTGGCGCGCAAGTCCCAGGCCAAGGGCATGGACGCGATCCGTCAGGCCATCGCCCGCGGCGAGCAGAAGCACCTCAACGTCATCCTCAAGACCGACGTGCAGGGCACCATGGAGGCCATCCGCGACGCCCTCGTCAAGCTCTCCACGGAGATCGTCAAGGTCAACGTCGTCCATTGCGGCGTCGGCGGCATCAACGAGAGCGACATCAACCTCGCGCTCACCGCCGAGGGCGTGGTCATGGGCTTCCGTGTCCGCCCCGACTCCAAGGCCCGCCACCGCGCCGACCAGGAGAACGTGCCCGTCCACCAGTACAACGTCATCTACGACATGATCGACGAGGTCCGCGACATCATGCGCGGCATGCTGCCCAAGGAGAAGAAGGAGCAGCAGGTCGGCCGCATCGAGATCCGCCAGGTGTTCAGCATCCCCAAGATCGGCACCGTCGCGGGCTCCTACGTGGTCGAGGGCAAGGTCACGCGCTCCAGCCTGGTCCGCGTGTTCCACGACAACATCCAGGTCTTCGAGGGGCGGCTCGCCTCCCTGCGGCGCTTCAAGGACGACGTCAAGGAGGTCGCCACCGGCTACGAGTGCGGCATCTCCATCGAAGGCTTCAACGACATCCGCGAAGGAGACACCCTGGAGATCTACGAGATCGTGGAAACCCAGATGGAACTGTAGTCCCGCGCGGTCCTCCTCCGGAGTTGGAACATGTCCAAGGCAGTGGTTTTTCAACTCGATTCAGACCGTCCCAACCTCAAGCGCCTGCAGCGGGTGGTCGACGAGCTCCAGAACGGCAGCGTGATCGTCTACCCCACGGACACCCTGTACGGCTTCGGCTGCGACATCGCCGCCCACAAGGCCGTGGACCGCATCGTGTCGATCAAGGGGTTCTCCGAGAAGCACTTCATGAGCTTCGTCTGCGCGGACCTGGGTCAGGCCGCCCAGTACGTCAACCTCGACAACAGCGCCTTCTCGATCCTGCGGCGGATCCTCCCCGGTCCCTACACGATCATCCTCGAGGCCAACCGCGCGGTGCCCAAGGTCCTCCTGAACAAGCGCAAGACCATCGGCATCCGCATCCCCGACTCCCCGGTGGCCCGCACGCTGGTGGAGACGCTGGGCCGGCCCATCCTGTCGTCCTCGGTGTCCACGCCCGACGGGCGCAACCTGGTGGATCCGGAGGAGATCTACAAGCTCTACGGCGCCCAGGTCGACATGATCCTGGATCAGGGCATCATCGCCGGGGAGAGCTCCACGGTGCTGGCCTACGAGAACCAGGAGTGGACCGTCATCCGCGAAGGCAAGGGGCCCATCGATTTCCTCTAGAACCATCATGATTCCGTCCCCCTACGTCTTCTTCACCTGGAATGCCCGCGACAAGGTGCGGTTCCGCGCCGTCACCGAGCTCGCCCAGGAGGCCTTCCTGCGCTTCGGTGAATACCGGGAGTTCATCGGCCGGCTCATGGTCCGCGAGGACGTGATCACCGGGCTGCTCGTCGAGCCGGACCATCCCGACGACGACCTCGCGGGCTTCATCCAGGTGGGCCTGATCCCGGACGAGGACGGCCGGGTCCTCGGGAACATCCTGGCCATCGCCATCGCGCCCCGCCTGCGCTTCCACGGCCTCGGGCCCGTGTTGATGCGCTGGGCCATCGCCCAGATCCAGCACCTGCACAAGAACACCCCCATGAAGTGCATCCAGTTGACCGTGGCGCCCGACAACGAGCCCGCGATCCGGCTGTTTTCGCGCTTCGGCTTCTCGTTTGTCCCCGAGGAGCTCGAGCACCACTACGCCTCGGGCGTGCGCGCCCGGGACATGTCCCGCCCGATCTTCCTTCCCGGGGAAGAGCCTTGATTCTTCCCTGTTTGATCTTTTGACCTCGTGATTTCCCGCGCCGGAATCTCCTTTCATGGATGTCAGCTTGCGTTGGGCGGCGTCTTTCACTATAAGGTCACCGGGATTTCCGGGACAGGCGGTGAGGCGATCGCCGGCGGAGTCATCCGCGGGAGGAAAGTCCGGGCTTCACCTGAGCAGGCGCTGGATAACATCCAGTCGGGGCGACCCGAAGGACAGTGCCACAGAGAACAGACCGCCGGCCCACGGGCCGGTAAGGGTGAAACGGTGCGGTAAGAGCGCACCGGGTTCCCGGTGACGGGAACCGCATGGTAAACCCCGCCCGAAGCAAGACAGACAGAGTTCCGGCGCTCAGGCCACATGGAGCTCTGGTAGTCGCTCGAGCGCTCCGGCAACGGGGCGCCTAGATGAATGATCGCCGCCCGCCCTCAGGGGGCGGGAACAGAACCCGGCTTACGGCCGCGTGTCCCGGAAATCCCCTTCTTTTCAGTTTATCAAGTTCACAGATGCCGTCTTGAATCCTTGCGTGGTGCGGATCAGGAGCTTTGGGTCATTTCTTTCTTTTGATGTTATCGGGGCTGGCTTCGGTCAACCCGCTTCGCGGGTAAATTTGGACTTGAACTCTTGGATGCGGATCCATGGAGCATCAAACTTGACCACGGCTGCGAGATCCCCGGGAACCCGATGACCTACTTCCGGAAGCGGCACCTTCCCTCGAGGCAGACCGCGTCGGGCACGTCGCTGCACTCCAGTTTGGGACACCCGGGGGTCTTCCTCTCATTGAACCGGTTGCACTTTCCGACGACCGCGAGCCACCAGGACCGGTTGACCGGGAAGTGGGCGCAGCCGTGGCAGCAGAAGCCGTCTTCCACCCTGGGACGCGAGGCGACCGTGCAGTCCGCGTCGGCCGTGCAGGACGTGTCCGGCGGCGGCAACCCCAGAGGATCCACGGGGTCGGCGGTCATCCCCGAGGCGTTCATGGCCTCCCCGGGCGGCGGTGGGTTCATGGCGTTTGACGCCGGCGGCTCGGGCGTCGACTTCGGCGCGACCTCGCCGTTGCCGCAGGAGATCAGGCCCATGGAGAAAACCAGACCGGAGATGAGGGGAAAATGTCGCATGCAGCAGGTCTCCCTTCGCAATGCAGTGGGTTCAACCGTTTCGTCAATCCTGGGGATGAAGCGAGGCCAGCGCCGAGGGCAGCGCGCCGAGCAGGTCCGTGGCGCGGAGCACCGGCTCGCCCTTCTCCTGGCAGGCCAGATCGCCGGCCCGCCCGTGGAGGAAGGCGGCGCAGCACGCGGCCTCCATCGGCGGCAGCCCCTGCCCCAGCAGCGAGGCCACCATGCCCGTGAGCACGTCGCCGGAGCCGGCGGTGGCCATGCCGGGGTTCCCCGTGGGGTTGATCGCCACGGAGCCATCGGGCGCCGCGATCACCGTGCGGGCGCCCTTGAGCACCACGAAGACCCCCAGGCGGGTGGCAAACGCGCGGGCCTGGGCCACGCGGTCCTTCTGGACCGCGGCGGTGTCGAGCCCGGTCAGCCTCGAGAACTCGCCCGGATGGGGCGTGACGATGACGGGGACCCGAGCCTTCTTCAGCGTGTCGGGTTTGGAGGCCAAAAGCGTCAGCGCCGAGGCGTCGAACACCATCGGGATCGGGCATCGTCTCACCAGCTCATGGACCAGCTTGCCGCAGGCCGCGTCGACGGGCAGCCCGGGACCGATCGAAAGCACCGACCGTCCCTCGCAGGCGGCCAGGATGGCCCCCAGCTCGGGGGTCGTGCGCTCCGGGGACGAGACGGCCTCGCACATGACCTCGGTGAAGCGCTGCATGAACACCGGGAGCATCCCCGCCTCGCACAGCACCGTCACCAGGCCCGAGCCCATGGACAGCGACGCCTCCGCGGCCATGATGGCCGCGCCGGCCTTGCCCGGCGAGCCCGCCCAGTGCAGCACATGACCGAAGCTGCCCTTGTGGGCGCTGCGCCGCCGGCGGGGCAGGAGCTCCAGGACGCGGGCGTCCGACAGCAGGAACACGCCCGGGCCCTCGGGTTCGGCGGCCGCGGGCCAGGAGATGTCCACCATGACCGTCTCCCCGCACCATTCGAAGCCCGGCGAGGTGTACAGGCCGATCTTGGGCGCCCCGAAGGTCACGGTCAGGTCGGCGCGGACGGTCTCCCCCAGGGGCTGCCCGCAGTCGGCGTCGAGGCCGGAGGGCACGTCCAGGGCCACGCGCAGGCCCGGGCTCTCGTTGAACAGGCGGATCACCTCCGCGAACAGGCCGTCGGGGGCCCGGTCCAGCCCCACCCCGAAGAGCGCGTCCACCAGGAGGTCGGCCTCGTCGAACCACGGGACCAGGTGCCCGAGCACCTCGAAGTCGGGCACGTCGAACACGGGGATGGCCAGGTTGTGCAGGATCCGGAGGTTGAGGGCGGACTCGGGGGTCATCTTCTTCACGGCCCCGATGCGCAGCACCTGGACGTAGGCCCCCGCGTTGGCGAGGTGCCGGGCGACGACGAAGCCGTCGCCGCCGTTGTTGCCGGGTCCGCAGGCCACCAGCACCTGCCGGCCGGCCACGGTCCAGCGGTCCCGGATCTCGGCGGCCGCGCCGGCGCCGGCGAGCTCCATCAGGGAAAAGGCCGGGATCCCGGCGTCGATGGCGACGAGATCCATGGCGCGGGTCTGGGCGGCGGTGAACAGACGCATGGGGACACTCCGTTTCTGGCCTGGATCGTCGGACGGGTCCGGCCGGTCAGACAGGTCAGGCCTCTTCGACGTCCATGAGCAGGCCCAGCATCTCGCGCACCGCCTCGTCGAGGCCCACGAGGACGGCCCGGGAGATGATCGCGTGGCCGATGTTCAGTTCCTTCAGGCCGGGCAGGTGCAGCATGCCCTGGACGTTGACGTAGTCCAGTCCGTGGCCGGCCGCCAGGATCAGGCCGCAGGCGTCGGCCTCCTCGGCGGCGGCCATCAGGCGGGCCAGCTCCTTGTCACGGGGGGGGCCGGCGGCGGCGTTGCAGTAGTCGCCGGTGTGCAGCTCGATCTGGTCGGCGCCGATGGCCTCGGCGGCCCGCACGTCGGAGATCTCCGGATCGATGAAGAGGCTCACCGGGATCCCGTGGTCGTGGAGCTTCTTCACGGCCGCCTTCAGGCTCTTCTTCACCGGCGCCGAGCCGATGGCCAGGCCGCCCTCGGTGGTCTTCTCCTCGCGCTTCTCGGGGACCAGCGTCACGATGTCGGGCTGGATGCGGGCCGCGATGGCCAGCATCTCGGCGGTGGCGGCCATCTCCAGGTTCAGCGTGGTCTGGACCGTCTGGCGCAGGATCTCCAGATCCCGGTCCAGGATGTGCCGGCGATCCTCCCGCAGGTGCACGGTGATGCCGTGGGCTCCGGCGAGCTCGCACAGGCCCGCGGCGATCACCGGCTCGGGGTAGCGGGTGCCCCGCTGGTTGCGGATCGTGGCGATATGATCGATGTTCACATGCAGACGTATCATGGCGGACCTACCGGCGCCCCTGGCGGGCGCCTCGAAAAGCCGGCTCGCGCCGGGCACAGGATGAGATGCCGGGCTCGCGCCGGGCACGATGTTCAACCACTAGCGGCACTCGGTCTGGCACAGGTTGGCCAGGTCCTGGGCGTGCCGCTGGGCGTCGCGGTCGCTCTCGCACTCGACCAGGATGCGGACCTTGTTCTCGGTGCCGGAGTACCGCACCAGGACGCGGCCGGTGGTGCCGAGCGCCTGCTCGATGCGCGCGATCTCCGACTGCAGCCGCGGGAGGTCCTCCAGCGGCGGCTTGCGCTCCACGTCCACGTTGATGAGCACCTGCGGGAACGGATCGAACAGCCGGGCCAGCTCGCTCATGGCCCGGTTCTTCCGGCGCAGGATCGCCAGCACCTGCAGCGCGGCGATGATGCCGTCGCCGGTGGTCGTCCAGTCGCGCAGGATGATGTGCCCGGACTGCTCGCCGCCGAGGTTGTGGCCGCCCTCGAGCATGGCCTGGAACACGTAGCGGTCCCCCACCTGGGTGCGCACCACGGAGCCGCCCAGCTCCCGCAGGGCCCGGTCCAGCCCCAGGTTGCTCATGACCGTGGTCACCAGCGTCCGGTTGGCCAGCCGGCCCTCCTCGAGCAGCTCGCTGGCGATCAGGGCCAGGATCGCGTCGCCGTCGACCACCGAGCCCTTCTCGTCGAGGATGATCACCCGGTCCGCGTCGCCGTCGAGGGCGATGCCCAGATCGGCGCGGTAGGTGTGCACGGCCTCGGCCACCGACTCCGGATAGAGCGCGCCCACGCGGCCGTTGATGTTCACGCCGTTGGGGCTCACGCCCAGCGGGATGACCTCGGCGCCCAGCTCGCTGAAGATCAGGGGGGCCACCTTGTACGCCGCGCCGTTGGCGCAGTCCACGACGATGCGCAGGTCGTCCAGGGTCAGGTCGGCCGGGAAGGTGTTCTTGCAGAACGTGATGTACCGGCCCGCGGCGTCGTCGATGCGCCGGGAGCGGCCGATGTTCTCGCCGCGCACCAGCGAGCCACGCAGCTCGTCGGAGCCCATCAACTGCTCCATGCGCGCCTCGACCTCGTCGGGCAGCTTGTGTCCGGCCGAGGAGAAGAACTTGATGCCGTTGTGCTCGAAGGGATTGTGCGAGGCCGAGATCACGATCCCGGCGTCGGCGCGCATCGAGCAGGTCAGGTAGGCGATGGCCGGCGTGGGCAGCGGTCCCACGAAGAACACGTCGGCCCCCATGCTCATGATGCCCGCGGCGATGGCGTTCTCGAACATGTAGCAGGACAGGCGCGTGTCCTTGCCGATCAGGAAGCGGCCGTGCCGCGTCTTGTGTGAAAACAGGTGGGCGGCCGCCTGACCCAGCCGCAGGGCCGTGTCCACGGTCATCGGCTCGGTGTTGGCCACACCGCGCACGCCGTCGGTTCCGAAGATCTTCCGCATGAAAAACTCCCTTTCTATGAGGCCACGGGGCCGGTGACCGGGACCCCGGTCAGGCGCACCCGAAGCCGGGCCACCGAGTCCGGATCCCCCATCACCAGGAGCACCACGCCGTTTTCCAGCACGAAGTCCGCGCCGGGTCCGTATTCATATCCGCCGTCGGTCGTCTTGATCGCCAGGACCAGCAGGTGCCGCTCCTCGCGCAGCCGCGCGTCCCCGAGCCGCACCCCGTGCAGCCCCGACGCGGGGGTGACGATCAACTCCTCGACCCGGAGGTTCTTCTCCTTGTCGCGGAGCATCAGGTCCAGGAACTGGGTCACGTGGGGCCGGACCATCTCCGAGGCCAGGCGCATGCCGCCGATGAAGTTCGTGGTGACCACGGAGTCCGCCCCGGCGATCTTCATCCGGCCGGCCGTGTGCAGGTCGATCGCCCGCGACACGATGCGGACCCTGGGGTTCATCTGCCGCGCCGTGAGGGTCAGGAACACGTTGTCCTTGTCGGTGGGGAGGGCGCAGACGACGCCATAGGCCCTGGCGATGCCGGCCTGCTCGAGCACCCGGTCCTCCAGCGCGTCCCCCTGCAGCCAGATCAACTGGCCCAGCTCCGACAGTTCGAGGGAGGATTTCCTCAGGCTCTCCTCGTCGCGGTCGATCACCATGACCGGCCAGCGCGTCACCATCAGCTCCTTGACCACGTGAATGCCGGTGTTGCCCAGGCCGCACACGATGATGTGCTGTTCCAGCGAATCGATTTTCTTCTGCATTTTACGCCTCTTGCTGATATGCGAAAACGCGCCTTCCACGAGAAACGTCGTCATCGAGGACGCGAAATACACCGTGACGCCAATTGTTACAAATAAAATTAACAATGTATACAGGCGGATCACGGGCATGTCCATGAACGGGAGGATCTCCCCGAATCCTGCGGTTGTGATGGTGATGAGCACCATATACACACAATCGAGGAAACTCCATGGCGTGGCTTCGGGTCGGGCGGCGGGCAGATACAGATGTCCCAGGAGATAATAGCCCAGGGTCCCCAGCAGGATGAAGCCGATCAGGATCAGGACGGCCTTGACCAGCTGGCGGGAAACCGGCGGTTGCTTATGGAAAAAATGAGACAATGAAAACCGGCGTGGCACTGGATCCCTCTCAGCTTCCCCAAGTGAACGGCAATTAAATCGCAAAGTCAAACCCGAAGTGGGTTTTTCATTTACATCGAATTGGTGCTATATTGCATGCGCCCGAAAGGGGAGGTTCCCATGCGTGTTCTTGGTCTTTTGCTGTTTTTCAGTCTCTGGTCCGCGCCCGTGCAGGCCGCGCCGGTGCGCATCACGTTCTCGGGCGTGGGCGACATCGTCTTCGGTCGCGCCGGGGAGCGCTTCGGCCTCGAGGACCCGTTCCGTCACGTGTCCCAGGTCTGGAAGGGCCGGGACATCGTCTACGGGAACCTCGAGACCCCCGTCTCGGCGCAGCAGTACCGCAACATCCGCAAGCCCAAAAACTGTGCGGTCACGGAGTGCAACGAGGACCAGAAGAGCTACCGGCGCATCTTCCGGCTCACGTTCTGGGGCCGCCCCGAGGCCGTGGGCCTGCTCAAGACCGCCGGCTTCACCGTCATGGGCACGGCCAACAACCACGCCGAGGATCAGGGCCCCCAGGGACTGCTCGACACCATCGCCCACCTGAAGAAGGGAAACCTGGCGTACTGCGGCACGGGCGCGACGGTGGAGGACGCGTGGACGCCGTACGTGTACGAGAAGCAGGGCGTCAAGGTCGCGCTGCTGGCGGTGACGGCCCTGTGGAACTTCCCGCCCATGCGCCAGGGTGCGTTCTATGCCCTCACGGAGTTCCCCAAGATCACCACCGAGCTCCCCGCCAAGGTCAAGGAGCTCAAGGCCAAGTACGACTTCGTGATCGTCGCGCTGCACTACGGCGAGGAGTACACGCACCAGGCCGAGAGCCGCGAGAAGAAGTTGATGAAGCTCATCGAGGCCGCCGGCGCCGACGCGGTCATCGGCGGGCATCCCCATGTGCTGCGGGGCATCCAGGTCATCAACAGGATGGTCGTGTTCTACTCCATGGGCAACTTCCTGTTCGACAACAACAAGGACGCCCAGATCGAGAGCGGCGTGGCGGCCTTCGATCTGGTCAAGGACGGCGCGAAGAAGACCCTGGAGAACATCGCGTTCCACCCGGTGCGCAACGAGGGCAACCCCGGCTGGATCCTGCCCAAGGCCGTCACCGGCCCCCACGCCCAGGCGCTGCTGAAAAAGATGCTGCGCTACTCCAGATCCCTGGACAACGCCGACGGCGAGCTGGCCATCGAAGGCGACAAGCTGGTCGTGAAACCCAGGGCGATGGCGGGAAACTGAGATGCACCGGATCCTGCTCCCCCTGCTGCTGGTGATCTGGCCGGCGGCCGCCTCCACCCAGGTGCGCATCACCTTCTCGGCGGTGGGCGACGTCAACTTCGGACGCCCCAGGAGCGCGCTGCAGAACATCACCGCGCCCTTTGCCCAGGTCGAGCACCTGTGGAAGGGCCGCGACATCGTCTACTGCAACCTCGAGACCCCCGTCTCGGTGG
The DNA here is from genome assembly GCA_002841905.1 of Deltaproteobacteria bacterium HGW-Deltaproteobacteria-17. Taxonomy (GTDB): domain Bacteria; phylum Myxococcota_A; class Polyangia; order HGW-17; family HGW-17; genus HGW-17. The sequence goes on along the minus strand of PHBF01000007.1, from coordinate 9,561 downwards.
CCCCCTACCGCAACGTCAAGGCGCCGCGGGACTGCCGCAAGGAGACCTGCACCCAGGCGCAGCAGACGTACTTCTACTGGTACAACCTCACCTTCTGGACGCGCCCGGCGAACCTGCTGCGCCTGAAGACCGCGGGCTTCACCCTCCTGGGGACGGCCAACAACCACGTCGAGGACCAGGGACCCCAGGGGCTCCTCGACACCATCGCCCACATCAAGGCGGCCGGGCTCTTCCACGCGGGCACCGGAGCCACCGAGGCCGAGGCCTGGACCCCCTACATCTTCGAGAAGCAGGGCGTCAAGGTCGCGGTGCTCATCGTCACCGCGCTGCACAACCTGCCGGCGTCCCGCCGGGGGGCCTTCTTCGCGGTGAGCGAGCATCCGGCCTGGAACACCGAGCTCCCCGCCAAGGTCCGCGACCTGAAGAAGCGCGTGGACTTCGTGGTGGTGGCCCTGCATTACGGCAAGGAGCTCGAGACCCGCACCCTGGCGCTGGAGCAGAAGCTCGTCGAGAACCTGGAGGCCGCCGGCTGCGACCTGTTCATCGGCGGACATCCGCACGTGCTGCGCGGCATCGCCGTCCACCGGAAGATGCCCGCCTTCTACTCCATGGGCAACTTCCTGTTCCTGATCAACGCCGGCGCCCGCGTCGAGACCGGCGTGGCCGCGGCCGACTTCGTCAAGGACGCCCGAGGGAAGCGCGTGGAGAACGTCATGTTCCACCCCGTGCTCGCCAACGGCGGCGCCCTGGGAAACCTGCCCCGCGCGGTCACGGGTTCCTCCGCGAAGCGGGTCCTGGTCAACGTGAAATACTATTCCAAGCAGTTCGGCAACCCCGACGGCACCCTCGAGATCGACGGCGACCGCCTCCTGGTGAAGACGGGAAACTAGAGGCTCCTACGAACCCGGGTGCAGCATGTCGTAGTGGCACCAGGCGGGCTCGCGGCGCTCGGGATCCCAGATGTGGAGGCTGTTGCCGCGGCACATGTCGAAGTGGGAGCACTCCGCGCAGCGGCCGGTCTTCATCCACGAGCGGTCGCGGAAGATCTGGTACTTGTCGTTCCACACGTCCACGAAGCTCTCCGAGGCGGCGTGGCCCTGCCCCATCCAGGCGGGCAGGTTCGGACAGGCCGCGAACGTGCCGTCGGCCAGGATCCCGGCGATGTTGACCCCGGCGCGGCAGAAGTACACGCCGTCGCGCACCTTGGGCTCCACGTCGAAGCCCAGGTAGCCCTCCTCGCTGAGGTTGACCTTGACGCCGTCGGCCTCCCCGCGCCGGCGCAGGCCGGCCAGCGTGTCGATGAGGGTCCGGAAGTGCTCCGGCGCCAGCAGCAGGTCCGCGTTGTCCCTGGCGCGCCCGATGGGGAAGATGTTGAACACGCGCCAGTAGTTGGCGCCGGTGGCGCGGACGATCTCGTAGGTCGCCTCCAGGTGGGGCAGGCTCGCGGGCGTGACGCAGGTGATGGCCTCCACGATGGGGATGTTCACCGCCACGAGGTTGCGCAGGGCGCCCACGGCGCGGTCGAAGGCCCCCTGGCGGTTGCGCAGCCAGTCGTGCTGGGCCCGGGGGCCGTCCAGGGACACGACGATGCTCTCGAGGCCGACGCCGGCCAGCCGGGTCGCCACCGCCGGCGTCAGCGCCCACCCGTTGGTGACCATGCCGATGCGGAACCCCATCGCGTGGGCCCGCTCCAGGATCGGGAACAGATCAGGGCGCACCAGGGGCTCGCCGCCGGACACCACGAGCATGATCTTCCGCGCATCCCAGGCCCCCGCGATGTCGGAGAGCACCTTCACCACCAGCTCCGCGGGCATCCCGGAGAGGCTGTCGTCGCGGCCGCAGTCGGAGCCGCAGTGCAGGCAGTTGAGGTTGCAGCGGCGGGTGGTCTCCCAGAAGAGGTAGCGCAGCTCGTGCAGGTCGCTCTCCAGCTTCTGGTACAGCCCCCAGCGGGTCTCCTGGAAACGGTGGACGATGGAATGAAACATGCGATGGATCCTTTCGCCGGCTGGCTCCGAGCATAGGGGAAGCGCACCGCGGGCGCAAGGGCCAGGATCGGTTGGGCCGGACCGGTCGGACGCGTCGGACTAATCCGACAACGGCTCATCGTCTACCTCGAGGTAGACGAAGCCCGGGACGTTGCCGGCCGGGATCTGTACGCAGCGGCTCTGCAAAAGACCATAGGCCTCGCCATCGGCGTCCTGCACGCACACCCCGTAGCCCTTGTCACGCGCCTGGCCCTCGAAGTACGCGTCGTAGGTGCCGACGGCGAAGTTGCCGTCGTAGTCGGTGACGGTGCACTCGGCGACGCCCGCGGCGTGGACGCACACCTGCAGGTCGGGGACGCCGACCCCGTCGTGGGTGACCCGGCCGTCCGCGACCGGCAGCATCGACATGTCGGTGGCGCCGTAGCAGGCGGCCAGCAGCAGGGTGGTGCCCGCCGAGAGCACGCCGGCCAGGGATCGCTTGAACCAGATCATCGTTTTCATCGCACACCTCCAGGACGCCCGGGGACAGCGCAGATCGCGGGCCAGGCAGGCCCGGTGCGCCGATTTTTTCCGATTTCCCTTGATTTTCAATGCAACCATGGACTGCAGCGCCCACGAAAGCCACCTTCCGGGGGGCCGAAAGCTGAAATTCTTGTCCCGGGGGTGTGCCTACCTGGAGAGCGAGGCCAGGGTGGCCAGGGCGGCCTTGAGGCCCTCGTGCAGGGCCTTCTGCTCGGCGGGCTCCCACTGGTCGCGGGGCTTGCGCACGAAGGAGGTCAGATCCGCGCGGTTGTCCAGGCGCGCCACGGGCAGGTGCCAGGTGGCCATCTCGTAGACCCGCTGGCCGTTCTTCTCCACCACGATCGGGCGCTGGAGCTTGACGGTGTCGGGCTTGTCGGAGATGGAGATCAGGTAGGCCATGTCGTCGCAGCCGTACTCACCGAGCATGACCTCGGCGGGCACGGAGTGGAACAGGATGCTGTGCTGGCCGTCGGGCACGCCGCGCTCGAAGTTCTTCCGGCGGCTCTCCGAGGGCTCGACCCAGACGTACAGGATGCTGGCGTGGTCCAGGATCTCCTTGGAGAACTGGCCCAGGCTGTACTCGTAGCCCTGGGGGGGCGTCAGCGGGAACGCCGCGCCGTTGGCCCCGCCGCGGGCGGCCTCGATGACCACGGTCTTGCCTTCCTTGGGCAGCTTGTTCTGCTCGTTGCGGCGCCCCAGCTCCTCGGCGACCTCGGCCTCGAGGGACTCGGCGATCTCCATGCGGATCCGGTACGGGATCATGCCCAGCTCGGGCTCCATGCCCAGCTTCTCGCGGGCCGCGTCGAGCCGGTCGAACAGCCACTGGGCGGCCGACGCCGGGTTCACGACCACGGAGTTCATCAGATCGTGGTAGTCCTCGTTGAGCAGCTCGATGAGCGTGCCCCACTCGAAGCCGTCCCGGAAGGGGCGGTTCGGGCCCTTGTAAAACACGTAGTCCAGGCCGCGGGCGTACAGTTCGTCGTCGATGCGGTGCATGAAGTGCACGTACGGATAGTCGTCGAGCTGGAGCGTGGCGCCGAGGTGGAACTCCTCACGGCACTGCGTGGGGGTCAGTCCCTCGAGGTACTTGCGGACTTCACTTTTTCCGGAAGCGGGAAGGGCGAGCAAAAGTACGGTGTTCAGGATGTCAGCCATGAAGGTCCTCCTTTTCGGACTCCTGAAGTTACAGGAAAATGGTTTGCAGATCCAAAGAAAAAGTGAAAGTATGACGCATCCCGGGACGGGTCACGCCTGCCTGGCCCGGATCATGGAACCAGGAGGAAACGCCATGCAAGACAAGATGAAGGTGCTGTTTCTGGATGCGGCCACGGGGTACTACAAGATGCGCCGCTACGGGGTGGGCGACTACTTCGGGCCGGTGGACCTGGGCCTGCACATCTCGGACAATTACAACAGCCTCAACTTCGGGACGGGCCTGTTCGCCGGCTCGATCCTGCCGGGCTCCAACCGGCTGATCTTCTCCGGATTCTCCCCCTGCTGGCGCGGGTTCTACATCTCCAGCATGGGCGGGGCCGGCCTGGTGTTCGACAACCTGGGGCTGAACATGGTCAGCCTCGTGCACCGCGCCCCCACGCCGAGCGTGCTGTACCTCAACCGCGTCCACGGCGAGGAGATCGAGGTCGAGCTGGTCCCGGTGGACATCCACCGGATCTGGAGCTCGGGCCGCGGCGGCATCTACGGTCTGATGGACTGGGTCTACGAGCGCTTCGGCGCACGCTACGCCGATGATCCGCGCATCCTGGCCACGGGTCCAGCCTCGTGGTTCTCCGACTGCGGCGCCATCGGCTCGGTGCCGATGTCGAAGGGGAAACTGTCCCATGTGGACACGTGGGCCGGCCGCGGCGGCCTCGGCTCCCGGATGGTGCAGGATCACGGCATCGTGGCGGTCATCTACGGCGGCACCGTCGTCGACGAGGACTTCCGCGACCGCAAGGTGGCCGATGACTGGTTCGAGAACAAATACCAGAAGAAGCTCGCGGCCAAGGACTTCGAGGCCACGACGAAGTACCGCTTCGATCCCACGCTGGACACCGGCGGCACCTTCGGCGTGAACTATGCCCACATGGGGGGCCGGATCATGGCCTTCAACTACCGCACGAACACCTGGACCGAGGAGGCCCGGCGCGACCTGCACCAGCGTTTCGTGCTCGATCACTACCTGAAGCAGTTCAACGACGAGACGATCGTCCACAAGCAGCAGTTCACGTGCGGGGAGCCCTGCTCGGCCGTCTGCAAGAAGATGAACCAGCACTTCAAGAAGGACTACGAACCCTACCAGACCATGGGCCCGCTGTGCGGCGTGTTCGACCAGCGGGGGGCCGAGATGCTCAACCGCCACTGCGACACCCTCGGCTTCGACGCGATCTCCATCGGCGGCGTGGTGGCCTGGCTGATGGACCTGCTGGACCTCGGGATGATGACCCCCGAGGAGCTGGGCGTCACCGAGAAGCCCCGGTGGGACTTCGCCACCTTTGACGTGGAGCAGGACTCCATGCACAACGCGGCCCTGGGTGTGGCGCTGCTCGACAGCATCGTGAACCGCCGCGGCCTGATCGATCTCTCCGAGGGCGTACGCAAGTGGGCCCGGCGGATGCACACCCAGAAGGGCGTGAAGATCCTCGACCGCATGGTCGTGATCTCCTTCGGCCGCAAGGGATGGATGGTGCCCAACCAGTACTGGACGCCGGGCGTGCTGGCCCCGATGGCCATCATGGGCAAGTACTACATGGTGTACGGGTTCGACTTCCTGCCGCCCCGCGAGCTGGGGAGGGCCTGCGCCAACCGCCTCAGGAAGGAGCTCACCATCGACAACCTGGGCATCTGCCGCTTCCACCGTGGCTGGGCCGAGGACATGGGCCCCCAGGTCATGGAGCACCTATACCAGGCCAGGGACGCGTTCCTGAAGAAGATCTCCGTGACCGCGTCGCGCATCAACAGCCGCAACGCCTCGGTGTACTGGGAGAGCGCCCGCGACGGCGAGTACGTGCTGTCCTACATGAAGCGGCGCCTGGAGGTGGACAAGGATCCGCACCCGGAGCTTCCGCGCTGGGTGGCCCGGTTCGAGGAGAACCCCGACGAAGCCGGCGTGGAGTACTGGTTCGAGGTGCTCAAGGGCATTCATGAGAGCCTGCGCGATTTCCAGTAGTCCGTTTCTGGCCGCAACCCCGTTCGTATGCTACAGGTAGACCGGATGAACACCATGCGGCTTCTGATCCCTCCTTTTTTGCTCTTCTTGTGGCTGTCGGGCGCCTGCTCGGGTCCCGAGGGCAAGGGGATCGTGGCCGGCGAGCTCTTCATCGAAGGATGCGACGGGGCCGATCATTACGGGACCTCCTCGTTTCCCGCGTATTTCGACCTCCGCGTGAACTATGTCCTGGGCGAACCCGTGCAGGACGAGAGCGACTTTCCCGACTCCCACCGCCTCGACATCCGGCTGCAGCGCGGGACCAATTCGATGGAGGACGCAGACGCCCTCTACATCCAGTTCGCGCGGGTCGCGGCCACCGCCAAGCGCTATGCCTCCTACCAACTGATACCGGTCGCCCTGGGAGAGCCCGTGCAGGCGACCCTGTCGCTGTACCTGACGTGCCCGACCTTCTTCGACGGTCCCGAGGCGCATCCGCAAGGCGACGTCGCCTGCCCGACGGTCACCCCCGAGGAGCAGGACCGCCTGTGCGCCGAGGTCGAGTTCGGCAAGCTCGCGGTGATCCCGACACCCCAGGCACCCTTCGAGGCGGGACATTCCTGCATCCTGCTGTGCCGCTTCGGATCGGTCCGCCGGGGCGATCCGGTCCCGGACCATTATGAAATCAACTATGAAGACGAGGTCTCCGGGATCTACTTCTTCACGCTGCGCAACCGGCGCATCATCTACGACAACCTGGAGATCTGTGCCGACGGCCTGGACAACGACAACGACGGCCGGATCGACGAGGAGGACTGCGCCCGCATCACCACCGGCGGCTTCGTCCAGGGCAACTTCCAGCTCAAGGCCCATCGCGCCAAATCGGTGCAGGTCATCCCCTGAACCTTGTTTTTGTAAAGTTTTTTTTGAATCATCCATTTCCATGGTCCGTCCGGCTCACCTTCTCCCCCTGCGCGCCCCGTTTTCCCTTGAGTTGCCGATCCGAAAGCATAAGATGGCGCCGGACCGGCAGGAGGACCTGGTTTTGAAAATTTCCCTCTTCGATTACGACTTGCCTTCTGAGCAGATCGCGCAGGCCCCCGTGAGCCCGCGGGACGCATCGAGGCTGCTTTGCCTGGGCCGTGATGACCGGGTCACCCACCACGTCTTCTCCGATCTCGCCGATCTGCTGCCGGACAACGCCCTGCTGGTGCTCAACGACACGCAGGTCCTGCGCGCGCGGCTCTTCGGCCGCAAGGCCTCCGGCGGCCGCGTGGAGCTGCTGCTCACGGAGCCCGGTCCCGAAGGCTGGAAAGCCCTGTGGAAGGCCAGCCATCGCCCCCGACCCGGGGAGGAGATCCTGCCCGAGACGCCGGGGGCCGAGCCGATCCGGGTGCTCGGTGACGCCGGTGAGCGGGAGCTCCTCGTGGCCCTGCCCGGAGACGGCCTCGCCTACCTCGAGCACCACGGGCACCTGCCGCTGCCGCCGTACATCCGAAGGCCCGACGGCCCCGAGGACGCCCGTCGGTACCAGACCGTCTACGCCGAGACCCCCGGCGCCGTGGCCGCCCCCACCGCCGGCCTTCACTTCACGCAGGATCTGCTCGCACGCCTGCAGGCCCGCGGCGTGAAGACCACCACCCTGACGCTGCACGTCGGCATCGGCACCTTTGCCCCGGTGAAGGTCGAGGACACCGACGACCACCCCATGCACGCGGAGCGCTTCTGCATCCCCGAGGCCTGCGCGCAGGCCATCGCCGGCCACCCCGCCGACGCGCCGATCGTCGCCGTCGGCACCACGGTGGTCCGCGCTCTGGAGAGCGCGGCCCTGGAGAGCGCAACCCTGGACCTCGCGGGACGCGAGGGCCAAGCGGACCAATCTGGCGGTGCCATGGACCTCGCGGGACGCGAGGGCCAAGCGGATCAATCTGGCGGTGCCATGGACCTCGCGGGACGCGAGGGCCAAGCGGACCTGACGGGCCGTCAGGCCCGTCAGGTCCGCCAGGGGTGGCAATCCACAAATCTGTTGATCCAGCCGGGCTTCCGGTTTTCCATCGTCGACTCCCTGATCACCAACTTCCACCTGCCCCGTTCCACGCTGCTTCTGCTGGTTTCGGCGCTGCGCAGCCGCGAGTCCATCCTGGCCGCCTACCGCGAGGCCGTCTCCCTGAAGTACCGTTTCTTCTCGTACGGGGATGCGATGTACCTGCCATGACCCGTTTCTCCTTCTCCCTGCAGTCCACCGACGGCCGCGCGCGCGCCGGCGAGATCATCACCACCCACGGCGTCATTCCGACGCCGATCTTCATGCCCGTGGGCACCTACGGCTCGGTCAAGGCCGTCGGCCCCGATGATCTCCTCTCTCTGGGCGCAAAGATCATACTGGGCAACACCTTCCACCTGCACGAGCGACCCACGGAGACCCTCGTGGAGCAGCTCGGCGGCCTGCACGAGATGATCCGCTGGCCCGGAGCGATCCTGACCGACTCCGGGGGCTTCCAGGTGTTTTCCCTGGCCAAGCTCGCCAAGATCACCGACGAGGGTGTGGCCTTCCAGAGCCCGATCGACGGCAGCCCCCGCTACTTCTCCCCGGAGATCGTCATGGAGATCCAGCGTCGCCTGGGCAGCGACATCTGCATGGTGTTCGACCAATGCCCGCCCGGGCAGGCCGACCGCGAGGCCGTGAAGAAGGCCATGGAGCGCACCACCGCCTGGGCCCGCCGCTGCCGTGACGTGCAGATGAAGCCGCACCAGGCCATGTTCGGCATCGTGCAGGGTCAGATCCACGAGGACCTGCGACTGGCCCACCTCGAGGAGATCGTCTCGCTGGACTTCGACGGCTATGCGCTGGGCGGCCTGTCCGTGGGTGAGCCCATCGAGGACATGGTGCGCATCCTGCGCGCCGTGACCCACCGCATGCCCGCGGACAAGCCCCGCTACCTGATGGGCGTGGGCACGCCGCTGGACCTGCTCCACGGCATCGAGAACGGCATCGACATGTTCGACTGCGTCATGCCCACGCGCAACGCACGCAACGGCCAACTGTTCACCTCCGACGGCGTGCTGGTGATCCGCAACGCCATCCACAAGGACAGCCCGGAGCCCATCGATCCGGACTGCCCCTGCGCCACCTGCCGTGCCGGCTTCCCCCGGGCCTACCTGCGCCACCTGTTCGTCGCCGGCGAGCTTCTGTACTTCCGGCTGGCCTCGGTGCACAACCTGCACTTCTACCTCGACCTCGTGACCCGGGCCCGGGCCGCGATCCTCGAGGGCTCCTTCGCGGCCTTCGCCGCCGCGTTCCGCGCCCGGTACCGACAGCGCAAGGAGCCGGAGGCCGCCTCGTGACCGCGTTCCCGGATCCGACCTACGCGGCGCTGGCAGCACGCTTCGAACGCTTTCTGCCGGCCACCCTGGACCGGATTCCACCGGGCCTGCTCCGGGAGGCTCTCGCCCACGTGCTGCTCGGTGGTGGCAAGCGGTTCCGCCCGGTGCTCTGCCTGGCGGCCGCCGGCGCCGACCCCGGAGCCCCCCCCGAGGAGGACGGCCGCGACCCTGCCCTGTTCGCCGCGGCTGCGCTGGAGTGGATGCACACCTACTCGCTGGTGCACGACGATCTGCCCGCCCTCGACGACGACGACTGGCGGCGCGGCCGGCCGACCCTGCACCGGAAATACGACGAGGCCACCGCCATCCTGGCCGGTGATGCCCTGCACGCTGGCGCCCTGGTGCTGGCCGCGGGCGCGCCCTGCGGCTCCGAGCCGCGCGCGGCGCTCTGCCGGTTGCTGGCCGGGGCCTCCCTGGCCATGGTCCACGGACAGGTGCTCGACACGATCCCCCACGCCATGACGGGCGGGGCCTCCCCGTCGGGCCCCACCGTCGAGGGCATCCTCGAGATGATCGACGGCAAGA
>PHBF01000273.1 GCA_002841905.1 Deltaproteobacteria bacterium HGW-Deltaproteobacteria-17 | reverse complement strand
GTAGGAGGGGCCGCTCTCGCGGTAGTCCTGGGCGAAGGCGGCCGTGAGGAAGGTCTGGCTCTCCTCGCGGGAGAACGCCGGGTGGGAGAACCAGATCTTCTCCTGTCCGTGGCGCTCGCGGAACGGGATCCCGGGGAGCATCTTGCCCCGGGCCACGTAATCGTCGTACAGGGTCGTCCCGTTCATGGGACCCAGTTGCATGAACTGCATGTAGTCGGCCTTGAGGGAGATGCCGAAGTCGATGTCCTCCCAGATCGTCTCGTGGTCGTGGTGCTCCTCGAACAGGATCACCGAGGTCATGACGCTGATGCCGCGCCCGCGCAGCTGGGCCACGAGGTCCTGGAAGTCCACGCCGGCGTTCTTTTCGTAGCAGGCCTTCTTCGACTCCACGCCCATCCACAGGAAGGTCACGCCCATGACGTTCTTGTTGAACGAACTGTGCACCAGGGGATGCACCAGGGCGCGGTCCTCGTTCTCGCCGAAGATGCGGCGCAGGAAGCGCACGCCCTCGCCCACGCAGTAGTGGTCGTGCGGGATCTGCGTGCGGGACTCGGGGATGGAGGTGCCGTGGCCGCCGAGGATGATCTGGATGCCCGGGTCGGCCTGGCGCACGAACTCGGCCATGGCCTTGGCCTTCTCGAAGTTGGGGACGATGAAGGAGATGCCCACGTGGGTGTACCGGCCGCTGCGGACCTCGCGGACGAACTTCGCGTAGGACGGGAAGTCCAGCACGGTGGTGGGCACCGAGACGTTCTCGGCCAGGAAGTGGAGGCCGAAGCTCGGGTGGTTGAACCGGAACGAGAACAGGCCCTGCTCGCGCGTGACCTGGTTATGGAAGAGCTCCATCTTGTTGTAGCGGCTTCCAAACGGATCGTCGACGCCGAAGGGACCGAACACGGAGGTGAGCAGAAGATGCATGGATGGCCTTCTTTCCGGCAGCGGGGTGATCCCGCGCCTGGAGGGGAACATATGTCTTTTCCGGGCCGGTGATTGTAAAAGTACTGTAAAAGCCCTATGTTCGGGCTCATGAAGCGCATCCTGTACCCCACCATCCTGTTCGTGCTGCTGGAGTTGACGCTCATCTTCGCGCTGGTCATGTGGACGGTCCGGTCCGTGCTCACGCGGCAGGAGTACGAGGCCGTCTCGCGGATCGCGCGCTCGACGGTCAAGGAGATGTCGTTCACCGGCACGGCGACCATGGTCATCGGCATCGTGATCCTGGCGCTGATCATGGCCGGCTCCACGCTGCTGTTCGTGGGCTGGCTGCGCGAGCGGATCATGCACCGCAAGCGCGCCCAGTTCTTCCAGTCGTTCTCCCACGAACTGATGACGCCGCTGACGAGCCTGCAGATGAACGCCGACCTCCTGCTCGAGGACCAGGAGCACCACCGCCTCACCGGTCCGCAGGTGCGCCAGCTCGTCGAGGACATGCGCTCGCAGACGCGGCGGCTCGAGCGGCGGCTGCGCAACATCATCGAGACCACGCGCATCGAGAACCGGAAGCTGGCGCTGGAGAGGAAGGTGGTCGACCTCGGCGCCTGGGTGGGGGAGTTCGTGGCGCGCAGCAGCCTGATCTCGGTCACCGGGCAGGTGAGGTTCTCCACCGAGCTCCACGGTGAAGGGCCCCACCGGGCCGCCGTGGACGAGCGGTACCTCGAGATCGTGCTCGAGAACCTCCTCGAGAACGCGGTCAAGAACGGCGCCAGGCACGTCGGGATCTCCGTGCGCGGGACGCAGGACACCGTGGAGCTGGCCGTCTCCGACGACGGCGGCGGCATCGACCCCGCGGACCTGCCCAGCATCTTCCGCCTGTTCTACCGCGGGAAGCAGCAGACCTCCCGCGGCTCGGGCCTGGGGCTGTCGGTCACGCGCCAGATCGTGCGGCTGCACGGCGGGCGCATCGCCGCGACCTCGGAAGGCCTCGGACAGGGCGCCGTCTTCACCATCACGCTGCCGCGGGCCGGGGGGGACGCATGAGCGCCGCTCCGAACCTCCCCGTGCGGATCCTGGTCGTCGAGGACGAGCCCGAGATCGCGCGCAGCCTGGAGATCCTGCTGACCCAGGAGGGCTTCGAGCCGGTCCTGGTGGACAGCGGCGAGGCGGCCCTGGCCCGGTACGCGACCGCCCACCTGATGCTGCTGGACCTGATGCTGCCCGGGATCGGCGGCTTCGAGGTGCTGCGGCAGGTGCGCGCGGCCGACGCCCTGTTCCCGGTGATCATCGTGTCGGCGCGCAGCGCCGAGGAGGACGTGGTCGAGGGGCTCACCCTGGGCGCCGACGACTACGTGACCAAGCCGTTCTCGATCCGCGAACTGATGCTGCGGGTGCGCCGCACGCTGGCCCTGCACCGGCGCGTGCCCCGGGAGAACGTCGACGAGGTCGTGACCATCGGCGACCGCTTCCGGGTGAACTTCTCCGGGAACACGGCGCTCACGGCCCAGGGAGAGCGTGCGTTGACCGCCCAGGAGGCGGCCGTGCTGCGCTACCTCACCGCCCGCCCGGGGCAGGTGTGCTCGCGGGCCGACCTGCTGCAGAACGTCTGGGGCCTGCAGGGGCACATCGAGTCCCGCACGGTGGACAACTTCATGGTGCGCTTCCGCAAGTACTTCGAGCCAAACCCCCAGCGCCCCAGGCACTTTTTGACCCTGCGCGCCCGCGGCTACATGTTCACCCCGGGGGAGGACTGAGCCACCGGGATCAATCGTACAGCGGGTTGTAGTTCGTCAGGGTGAACCCGGAGGCGGTGATGAACTCCTCCAGGGTGAATTCCACAGGTGGGCCCGGGATCAGGTGGCAGTTCTCATCGAGAATGCCCGCTTGTTGGAGGTTCAGGGCCGCTTGTGGATACTGCTCGATGGTGGTGCCGTTTTTCCCGTACATCAGGGTGATGATGGCCCATTCGCAATTGATGATAGGGTATCCCCCCCAGGTCCACTTCGCCGCCTCCGCAGTGATCCGCCGCTCCACCCGGGTGTCTAGGTCGTACAACCACAAGTGGGCGGCCGTCCCCGGCTCGGGCACGTCCCGGGCACGATCCACCAGTGCCACCAGGTTTTCGTATCCCGTGTGTATGCTCATCTGGTTGTCGTTGGGGTCCAGGTTCAACTCCTCGTCCAGAATTCGTGCTACCCCGGACTCCACGTCCATCACATACGAACCCCCAGGAACGCAGTTATCCCAGGCGATGTACTTCCCCCACGCATGAGCAGCGAACACGTTGTAGGCCGGATTCTCCACGACCATATCGCGTGCTATGTCATAGTACTGAAAGGTATCGCATGGGCTGTAGTTCCAAAACACAGCCCGATCCCCAATGGCGCGGACCATAGGCGCCGTGTGCTGGTCGTCGATGAGCCGGGTTTCCTGGGTGTTTAGATCGTGGAACATCATCCTCACCAGCAACGGACTGCCGTTGGGATCATATTCGAAGTACAGCATCCTTCCAGCTTTGGATATTTGCGCTTCTTCACAACTGAATCCGGGACGGCACCATGTGGTGTACACTCTTGAAATACTGTTCTCAATAACCCAGATATTCGGATCACCTGCCCAAGGATTTCCTGCTGCGCCAAGTTGATAATCAACGTAATATGAAGAAAAGAACACTTTTCCTTCGTATTCAAATGGGTGATGCTGGCGAGAAGGATAGGCCACCAATAGTTTTTCCTCTTTTGTGGTGAGATGATATTGGAATATTTCCTGAGCCCATACATTGATATTATTGTAATAGCTACACTGCCGACCGCTGTCGTAATATAAATTTCCTGATTCTCCCAGGGAGAGCGCGACCCCCTGGGTTGTGTAGGGGGTACTAAAAAAATAATCCATCCCTCCGATGCTTACCCCGTTTTGGGGCGTTGGTTGGCAGTTCTCCCGTGGAGGCCACCCGTCAGGGATGTCGAAATCGGGCACGTCGATCACGTCGCCGTCGTCGGGTACCTCCACATCGGCGTCGGGCACATCCACGTCAGGCACGTCGGCATCCGTCTTCTGATGGTGCGGCGAGTCGCAGGCGAGGAAAAAGTACCCTGTGAGTAGTAGCAAAGTAAGGATTGCGCATCTCATGGCCCCACCTCCCGGGTCAGCGGGTTCCCCAGGTCCACCCATCTGCCCGGGCCTGGAGGAACCCTCCACGCCTTTGTTTTTACTTTCTCTGCGACAGGCTCAGTCACTGGAATTTTCCACTCCTGCTGGAAATCGTTCGGGCACCCGACTCCAGGGAATGCATGAAATGTACTTCGGCGGTGCTTTTCCTGCAACTGTCCTTTTCTGGCCACGACAATACTTCAGACGTCGCCCGAACTCCGTCATCCGACGGGAATCGCAGCCGGCACGTCCGGGAGTCACATGGT
>PHBF01000272.1 GCA_002841905.1 Deltaproteobacteria bacterium HGW-Deltaproteobacteria-17 | reverse complement strand
ATTCTTCTGGGGAACGCTCTTCTGCTGGGCGTTCTTCTGGGGAACGCTCTTCTGCTGGGCGTTCTTCTGGGCGTTCTTCTGGGGAACGCTCTTCTGCTGGGTGTTCTTCTGGGGGACGCTCTTCTGCTGGGCGTTCTTCAGGGGAACACTCTTCTGCTGGGCGTTCTTCTGGGGGACGTTCTTCGCCGGCGCCGTGTTCTTGGCGGGGCCGCGATGTCCCTGGGTCTGCCCATTCCTGGCCGCCGTGCTTTTCTGGGGCTGCCCGTGCTTCGACTCCTGCTTCCTGGAAGTGTGGGCCGGGGCTGCATCGCCTTTCTTCGTCTGCCGGGGTGCCTGACGGGCTTCCTGGACCTTTTTCTGGGGCTGCGACGGTCGGGGATCCTGCCGCTTGGAGGTGTGATGCCCACGAGCGGGCTCGGCCTTCTTTTCAGCCCGGGAACGCCCCTGGGTGCGGGCGTCATGGGTGCGTTCATCCCGGCGGGACTCGGTCTTGCGGGGCGGCTGTGCGCTTTTGCCGGACGCGGCCTTCTTCGGTTCGGCCTTCTTCGCGGCCTGCGCGCGCTGATCGTTGCGGGCGCCCTTGGCCGGCTGTGCCTTTGCCGGCGCGGCCTGCTTGGCGGCCTTGGTGTGGTTCGCGCCCCGGGCCTGGTTGCGGGGGTCGGGCTTCTTGCCGGCCACGGGTTTCTTGGCGCCGGTGTTTTTCAGTTCGGACTTCTTCGGCGCCTTCGCGCCACGATCGGTCCGGGCTCCGCTTCCTCGCTCGGCCTGCCTGGGCTCGGGCTTCCGGGCTCGCGACTCTGTGACGTTCTTTCCCGCGGGAGCCTTGGTCGCCGGCGCGTGCTTCGGGGCGCCGCCCTTGGCGGGACGGTTCCGGGGGGTCGTGTCGGGCTTCTCGTTCTGGGCGTCCCGTGCGACCTTCTGGGCGCGCTTGGGCGCTGCCGGGGCCGGCTGGTTGCGGACCTTGGGGGCGGGCTCGTTCCGTGCGGCCTTGCCGGGGTGGGCCTTCTTGCCGGCCTTGGGTTCCTCCACTTTTTTGGAGGCCGGTTTTCCTTGCTTTTTGGCCGGCTCCCGCTTGTCGGACTTGGCAGCAACTCCGCCGTGGCCTGTCTTGCCGCGCGAAGCCCTGGTAGAATCAACTGAACTGGTGGTACTCTGGGTCTTTTTCTTCGTCATGAGTGGCCCCTCGGAATTGGACAAGTTGGTTACGGGTCTTTTCCAGATTCATTCGTTCCAGCAGCAGGTTGCGGTACAGTTCGCCCTGCTCCTGTTTGTTCAGCGCCTGCAATTGTGCGTCCAGTTCACGGATCTTTCGCTTGATGCCATGGAGTTTGAAGTTGCGCAGGAACTCGGAGAGGGTCTCTTCCGGTTGCGCGATGTTTTTCATGGATTCAGCGATCTCCTGGTAGGACTTCACGATGGCAGGAGGCAGGATGGTCAGCAGTTGATCCGTGTTCTTCCACAGGGTGTCCTCGAGGACGATGCGCCACAGGTCGCGCACCGAGGTCGAGGCCAGCTGATCCCCCAGAAACTGAAGGACGTCTTCGGAGACCATCCTCTCATACTGGGAAAGAAAGCAGATCAGGTAAAATAAATGCTTATATTCGGACTTCTCCTCGGCAGAGAGGTTCAGCCCCGGGAGCGCCGGTGCGGGCTCCGACGCGGGGATCCGGAAGCGGCCGGCCCCCGAGACGGGCTCGAGCACGGGGCGGACATCCTTGACGTCGAGGCGGAGCATCAGCGCGATCTGATTGATGTAGGGACCCCGCTGGGCCGCAGGAACCCATTTCCAGAGGCCCGCCACCGCCTCGAGGCTCCGTACGCGCTCGGAGATGGGGGCGTCGGGCGACGCCAGCGTCATCTGCAGGAACGTGTCGAGCACGGGGAGCGCGCGGTCGAGCATGTGCACAAGGGCCTCGACGCCCTGCTCGCGGACGTAGGTGTCGGGGTCATGCGGCTCGGGCAGCAGCACGACGCGACCGCCGCTGCCGGCCTCGAGCAGCAGGGGCAGCGCGCGCAGGGTGGCCTTGCGGCCGGCGGAGTCACCGTCGAACATCAGCCAGACGTTTTGGGTGTAGCGCATCAACAACTGGATCTGGGCGGCGGTGAGGGCGGTGCCCAGCGGTGCCACCGTCGGGGGCAGGCCGGCCTGGGCCAGGGTCAGCACGTCGACGTTGCCCTCGACGAGCAGCACACGGTCGGCCTGACGAAGGTGGCGCTGGACTTCGTGGAGGCCATATACGGAATGGCTCTTCGTGTAGATCGGCGATTCCGGACTGTTGACGTATTTCCCCTCGGGGCGGTCGGACTGGAGGATGCGGCTGGAGAAACCGCGGACGTTGCCGAAGGAGTCGGCAATCGGGAACATGATGCGATCCCGGAAGAAATCATAGGGGCCGCGGCCCTGCTGGCTCTCGCGCAGCAGACCGACCTCGAGCGCCTCGGCGAGCAGGTCCAGACCCTGCAGGTGCGTGGTGAGCGCGTCCCAACTGTCGGGGGCATAACCGATACGATAGTGGTGCAGCACCTCGGGGCCCAGGCCGCGCTTTTCGAGGTATTCGCGGGCGTGGGCGGCGCCGGAGGCATGGAGGCGATCGCGGAAGAAATCCACGGCTGCCTCGTTGACGTGATAGAGCTTCTGGCGGTGACGCTCCCGGCGGCGTTCGTCCTCGTGCTCCTCGGAGGTCTGCACCTCCAGCTCGATCCCGGCGGCGGCCGCGGCGCTCTGGACCGCCTCTGAAAAAGTATAGCCCTCCGAGCGCATCAGGAAGTCGAAGATGTCGCCCTTGGCCTGGCAACCGTAGCAGATGTAAAAATCCTTGTCAGGGTAGACGTAGAAGCTGGGATCTTTTTCCTGGTGGAAGGGGCAGGCGCCGCGCAGTTGGGCCCCCGACTGGTGCAGGGTGACGCGCGCGCCGACGACGTCGGCGATGCGGAGGGCTTTGCGAATCTGCTGAAGTTGCTGAGAACCGAATCGCACGCTATGTCCCGGAATGGTTGCCGGCACAGGAGGTTTTCCGGTTCAGGCACGGAATAACCTCTCTTGGCCGGACGAAATCGGCGTAATATAGAGGAGTTGACCGAAAAGTCAACCTTCTATATTCAGGAAAACATCGGGGACCGCCGGGAGACGACGGAGATGGGGAAGATGTGCGATTCCTGGTGCAAACTAATCATTTCGCCGGGAGGCACGAGAATCGAGGTTGACCCCTGACAACAACTTTGATAGACATCTCTGACCTGTCCGCCCGGCGTGTCCGGCAGCGGCTGGTTTTTCGTCGACCCTGGAGGTATTCGTGAGCGTACTTTGTGCCGTACAAACCCCGGAAGGGCAGCCCGTCAGTTCCTCGATGGCGATCGCCGCACCGGCCACCCCCGCCCAGCCTGTCGCGACCGTGGCGCAGCCTGGGGCCCCTCTGGCCCAGACCGCCCCGGCCGACGGGATGATCATGGTTCAGGCCGACAAGCCCAAGCAGGAGACTCCGCAGGGCGGCTGCGGCGGTGGAAACCCGATGTTCTCGTTCCTGCTGCTGGGCGTGATGTTCGTCGTGTTCTATCTCTTCCTGATCCGACCCCAGCAGAAACGTCAAAAAGAGATGCAGGCGATGCTCAACGCATTGACCAAGGGCGATCGCGTGATTACCTCCGGCGGCATGCTCGGAACCATCGTCGCCCTCACGGATCAGGTCGCCACCCTCGAGGTCGGTGACAAGACCCGCATCAAGGTCCTGCGCTCCCATGTGCAGGGCAAACAGGCCGGCTTGCCCGGTGACGCCCCGGAGGGCAGGAAGAGCAACGACAAGGAATCCAAGGAATCCGATTCCTAGGTGAATAGGGGAGTTCAATTATGGATCGCAAGTGGTTATGGCGTGCATTGTTATTTTCGTTCTTCGGAATCTTTTCCGTTGTATACCTGCTGCCGACGTTCGCTCCGAGCTCGCTGCCGGGCTGGTACAAGGGATATTTCAACAAAAAGGTCCTCCTGGGTCTGGATCTGGCCGGCGGCGTTCACCTCGAGTACGCCATCGACACCGACTCCATCATCGAGAGCCAGCTCGACAACTGGGGTGAGGATGTCAAAGGCAAGTTGATGGAGGCCTACGGCGAGAAGGACAAGGACAACAGCGAGCATTTCTCGATCGTCACCCGCGGCAACCGCCTGGAGATCACCTTCAACAAGGAGATCAACCAGCAGTTCCTCAGCAAGGCGACCGCGGATTACACCGATGCCCGGGATCCCAAGTTGCATCGTGTGGAGACCAAGGATCTCACGGTCTTCTATGCGATCGACAACGAGTTCACCAAGGACCTGGAAGAGAAGGCCCTCGTGCGCGCGGTCGACACCATCCGTGACCGCGTCGACGAATTCGGCGTCGCCTCGCCCGAGATCTA
>PHBF01000271.1 GCA_002841905.1 Deltaproteobacteria bacterium HGW-Deltaproteobacteria-17 | reverse complement strand
GCATGTCGGCATCCATCTCTCCTTCCCGAGGTGACGGGTTGAGGCCTGTCCCCATTATTGTTCCTATTCCTGTTCCTGTTTCGGCATGAAGCTATTATGCCCGTTCGCCTTGGTATCCACCGCGCCGAGCAACCCTGGAGGCGGGAAGTCGGCCGGCGTTTAGCGCCCAACCGCGAGGGGAACTAATGTCCTTGAAGCAGGGAGGCTCGACGACAGGGCTGCTCCTCCGCCCACTGGAGCCTTATCAGTCAGGAAGAGACGTCGAGCTGCTTCACTTGGGGTGCGGGCCCGATGGGGCCCGCACCCTCTTTATGCGCAAGTACACTTTGGGGTCAGACACAAAAGTGTACTTGCATGGGAAAGGCCCGGCCGCTAGCGGCCGGGCCTTTTTGCATTATCGAGAAGCCTTCCTTCGCTCAGCCTTCCTTCTTCGTGCGCGCCAGGGAGCGAGACATCCGCTCCAGCTTGAAGATGGTCGTGAACTCCTGGTTCAGGCTGACCCAGAGCTCCTTGCTCATGATGGCCTGGGTGAGGGAGCCGCGGTAGGCGAGGCCGTCCAACAGCGTATTGATGTCCTCGCAGACCATCGTGAAATCGGGCTTGTCCGCGCTGCCTTCCTTCACGTACATGTTGCCGTCGTCGATCTCGAGGACCAGCGAGCCGCCGGCCGACTTGACCTGGATGACGCGCTTCCAGTCCGCGATATCCTTGCGCGCCCTCTCGGACTTGCGCATGTCGGCGGTGAGCTGCTCCAGCTCGGCGAGGGCCTTGGCGAATGCGGCGGTATCGCCCGCTCCGACCTCGGGTTCCTTGGCCTTCTCCCAGTCCAGCTCCGATTCGGTCAGGCCTTTCTTGGCGATCTGCTCGGGCGTGAGCTCGGAAGTCGGGACCGCGAAGATGTCGGTGATCTCGCCGCTACGGTCATCCCGGAACACGATCTTCATCTCGGTGTTCTTGCGGATGATGCCCGGCACCAGGATGCCGGTGGTGGTGTAGACGTTCAGCGAGAGGCCCGTGTCCGCGCCTTTCAGAACGACACGGCCGCGCCCGAAAGGAACCTGCTGCGCGAACAGCGAGTTCGCGAAGTAGGTTATTGGCGGCGTCGACAGCATATAGCCGACGTCCTCCACCTCGACCGTTTCGGTCGGAGCAAAGTCGCAGTCGGGGCAGCGCACCACGAACGGCGGCACCCTGACGACGCCGCAGTTGGTGCACTTGCATCCGAGCATCTTCTTGTCATCACGCAGCGCCAGGAAGAATTCCGAGAACTCGCCCTGGGTGCGCTGATAGAACGTGAACATCGCGTCGTTGAGTACCAGGTAGTCCTTCCCGTCAATGGTCTTGGTGAAGCTGTCTACCTCAGGGATGGCCTCAGGCGGGATTATCGACTTGCGTGCTAGAGACATCTATCATCCCTCCTCAATCATGCTCGAGTATTTCGACCACGCCGTACTGGGCGATGGTGCTTCCGGTCCCGTGGACCAGAGCGCGCTTTAGGCCGCGCTGGATGAGCTCGTTGCGCGCCGACCAGGCCGACATGATATTACTGGCTCCCACCGCGTGGCCGCTATAGATGAGGCCGCCGCAGGGATTGCAGAGCACGGGGCCGCCCGGCATGATGATGCCGTCCTCGACCAGCGAGTCGCCGTTGCCGAGCTCGCAGAAGCCCATCTCCGCCATGGTTATCTCGAGCTGCTGGACGAAGGCGTCGTGCACCTCGACCACGTCGATGGCGTCCACCGGGCTACCGGTGACGCCGGCCATCTCGTAAGCACGCTTCGCGGCCAGGTGGTCCGACATGATGCGAGGCATGATCTTGTGGCCCTTGCCCGCGAAGGAATGCTCGTTGACCTCTCCCACGCCGGTGATCCAGACGACGGGAGTGCCGGTGTTCTTGGAGATGGCCTTGGCCGTCTCTTCCTCGGCCAGGATGAGGACCGCCGCACCCTCGGTGTAGACGCAGATCTCGAGTTCCTTGAAGGGATAGACCACGTAGCGGGAGTTCATGACCTCCTCGGGGGTTACCTGGTCGTGCTGGCGCTGTGCGTAAGGATTCGTTTTCACCTGCTGCGAGAGCAAGGCGGATATCTGCGCCGTGATCTCCGGCTTCAGGTCGTTCGGATGCTCGTCCATGTAGGCGAGCACCACTTCCGCGTAGGAGTCGGAAGCCGTCCAGCCTATCTTCTGCTCGAAGAAGCTGTCGCCCGACCAGCCGATGGTCTTGATGACCTCGGGCGTCGCCGACATCGACTGGAAGTCGAAGCAGTCCGTGGCCTTCTCCACGCCGCAGACGATGGCCGTCTTGAAGCGCCCGGCTGCGAGATAGGCGTGCGCGGCCGACAGCGTGTAGGCGCCTGTCGCTCCACCGCTGCTCACGCGCAGCCCGAACTTGTCCTGCATCCCGAGAATTCCCTGGAGCGGATGCTCCGGAATACAGGTCCTCTCAAAGATGTCGTTGTAGATGCCATAGAAGATGGCATCCATTTCCTTTACTGACACACCCGCATCCTGCAGAGCGGCCGCAGTGGCCGTCTGGGCAAGCTCGTAGTACGTCTTCTCGTACCACTTTGCCTTGTAGGGGGTGACTCCTGCGCCGACTATTCCAACTCTGCGCGACATCGATTTCACCTCCGACGAAAATGAAGAAGTGCGATTGCCTGGGTTTCCCTGAAACTATGATGCACAGCTTCCCATTTTATTCATCCGGGAAGCTGTGCAGTCAATAGTGCCGCTTCATGCTCGGTTGGTTCTGGGGCTGGGCGCGGAGCTCAGCGGTTGAGCAACTCGAGGAAATCCTCCAGCCGGCCCTGGGCTGTCAGTATGCGGAGGCCCATATCGCGCATGGTCGGGGGAGGCACGGGAACGCCGTCGCGGCGCACGAGCTCGAGTGCGTTCTGCGGGCATCCGGTAACGCAGAGCCCGCAGCCGATGCACTTCTCCTCCTCGTAGGCGAAGACCCCGCCCTCGTCCCGCACCGCCTTCGTCGGGCACCGTTCGGCGCAGGTGCCGCATTCGGTGCAACGCTCGGCGTCGACACGCGGCAGGAAACCCGAGGAGCTGAGGACGTTGGGGTTTTTCGCTTCCGTCAGCGCTCGGAGGAGGCCGCAACAGCAGGGGCAGCAGTTGCAGATGAAGGTGACGCTGTCCTGCCCGTTATTGATCTGGTGCACCAGGCCGGCTTCATCGAACTCGCGCAGCTTCTGCTTCATCTCGTCCTTCGAGAGATAGCGGGCGAAGCCTCGTTCCACCAGGAAGGTGCAGGTCTCGTCGAAGAGCATGCAGGCCTCGCGCGGCGCGTCGCAACGCCCGGCCTGCTCGCGGCAGGCGCAGTGCGCGATGCCGGTGACCTTCGCCTTCTCGATGAGGTCATAGACCAGCTCGTAGGGGAGCACGCCCGGCTCGCTCTGTATCTGCTCCTGGATGGGGACGATGCGTGAAAAGGAGGTGTCGGGGACGCCGAATCCCTTCCCCAGCTTCACGAGGTAGGTGTCCCAGAGGGGAGACAGCCGGCGGGTGAGCTCGCTCTCCCCGCCTTTCATGTAGGGGAACTCGAAGAGCCCCGGCATCACCGGCAGGAGGGAATAGCCGCGTTCCCCGTTCTTGTCCCGGGCGAATACGATGCCGCGGTCGGCCAGGGCTTCCAGGTGGACCACCACTTCCGCCTCACCCGAGCCCACCCTTGCGGCGATGGCCGCGGCGATGTCGGGACGGAAACCCATGGCCACCGCCACACGCGCCTCGTCGGCGCTGAAGAGTAGGGCGAGTATCTCGTATATCTCGGGCGCCGCGGGGCAGCCGCAGGGATGGCGGTCCAGCAAGGACCGCAGTTCTTCATAAACTTGGGCCGGCATCTCATTCCTCCTTGATCCGATGCGCTTCCAGCTCCCGCCGCAGGTGATCTATCTCGATGCGGAGAGGGGAGGCGTCACGCTTTACTTTGGAGAGCAGGATGCCGCCCTCCAGGCTGCTGATCATGTGCGTGGCATAGGCGGCGACGTCCAGTTTATCGTCGAGCTCGCCACGCAGCTGCATCTGTCTCAGCAGCGAGCCGAACAGGTCGCACCATTCGGAAAAGACCGACTCCAGCCGCAGCCGGTAGCCGTCATGGCTGTCGCTCATCTCCAGCGCCAGGTTCCCCAGGATGCAGCCCCTGCGGCAGTCGTGGGATTCGATGACATCGCGGATGAGAGCAAGCATCGCGTCGAGCCGGGCGCTATGAGTGAGCTCCTCGTTATGCGCGAGCGCCCGCAGCCCCGCCAGGACGTACGAGGCTGCCTGCTCGATGACGGCGTATCCGAGCTCCTCCTTGGAGGAGAAGTGGAAGTAGAAGCTGCCCTTGGTCACTGCCGAGGCTCCGATGACGTCCTCGATGCTGGTGGTGCGGAAGCCCTGGCGGTGTACCAGGTCGGTGGCGTGCCCGACGATACGGCG
>PHBF01000270.1 GCA_002841905.1 Deltaproteobacteria bacterium HGW-Deltaproteobacteria-17 | reverse complement strand
TGGCTGGCCCAGTTCGGGGACCCGAACTGGGCCAGCCAGAACGAGAAGCCGGAGGCCAGCTCGGCGTTGACCACCGGCGGGTGGGAGGTCACGATCCGCAGGTGTCTGGCCGGCGGCATCGGGATCGAGTGCAGGATGCGGTCGACCTGGGTACGCGGCCAGAGCCACAGGGTCAGCGCGCCGGCCACGACCAGGGTGACGCTCACCGCGGTCCACAGCACGCGACGGAAGCGGCGGCGGGCGCGGGCCTCGAGGCGGGCCGGCGCCGAAAGCTCCGCGTCCAGGATCGCCAGGAGCCGGGATCTCACCTCGTCGGCCGAGGCGGGCCGCTTCTCGGGATCCTTCTGCAGGCAGTCCAGGATCAACGCCTCCAGCGCCGGCGGCATGGGCGTGAGCAGGGAGGGCGTCTCGGGCTCCTCGGACAGGTGCGCGGCGATCAACTCCCCGTAGGAGTTGCTCTTGAAGGGCACCCGTCCGGTGAACGCCTGGTAGAGGATGACCCCGAGCGAGTAGATGTCCGAGGCGGCCGTGGTGTCCGCGGCGCGGCACTGCTCGGGGGACATGTACAGCGGCGTCCCCTTGATGATGCCCTGCTGCGTGCGCAGGAACGACGGCTGCTCGGCGTTGAACTTCGCGATGCCGAAGTCCAGCAGCCGCAGGTCCACGGGGTTCCCCTTGTGGGTGATCAGGAAGATGTTCTCGGGCTTGAGGTCCCGGTGCACGATGCCATGGGCGTGGGCCGCGGAGAGGGCCTCGAGCATCATCGGGAAGATGATGCGGGCGTCGGCGTAGGAGAGCCGCCCCTCCCGGAACAGGTACTGGGCCATGCTCTCGCCCTCGAGCAGCTCCATGACGAAGTACAGGTTCCCCGCAGGGAGTTGTCCAAATGCGAATATGTCAACGATCTTCTTGCTGCCGATGGCGTTGGCCGCCTTGGCCTCGTTGACGAAGGCGTTGGCCACCTCGAGCTCGTGGGAGAAGGTCGTCTTGAGGACCTTGATCGCGACCTTTTTTCCGATGATCGGGTGAACGGCGGCGAAGACCCAGCCCATGCCGCCCTTGCCCACGAAATGGGTCACGCGGTACTCCCCGACCATATGTCCGATCAGCGTCATGGGCGCCCGCGAAAGCGTGTCGGGCGTGATCTGGCTCCCGTGGACGGTACCGCCCGGGGAGGAACCGTGCGCGCCGGGAGGTCCGGAGGCGCCGGGAGCACCAGAGGCGCCGGCGCTGTCGAGCTGGGACCCGCAGGCTCCGCAGAAGCGCGCGCCGGTCTCGAGTTTCACGCCGCATTGCGGGCAGTGGGGATACGTCGTCAACCTTCACCTTTGATTTTCAGCCCAGCGTCTGCCCCGTGAACAGCATGTACCCCAGGATGCAGGCCAGGCACAGGGGCGCCACGACCGCCAGCAGGAAGAACAGCACCTTCCGGGGCGCCTGGGGCAGTGTACTTCCGGAATACAGTTCCGTCTCGAAGTTTTTTCGCTTCCAGGCGAAGACGGTGAACAGGATCAGCAGGAAGCCGCCCGCCGTGAGCGCCAGGTTCCCGAACAGGAAGTCCGCCAGCCCGAGGAAGCCCAGCGTGTTGCCGCCGACCTTGACCAGGCTCCCCAAACCGCCGACGGCCCCCAGGGACAGCGCGCTCGGGATGCCCAGCAGCAGCACCGCCGCCCCCATGACCAGGACCGACCTCCGCCGGGACCAGCCGCGCTCGTCGATCAGGTAGGACGCGGCCACCTCCATCAGCGAGATCGTGGACGTCAGGGCGGCAATGGCCAACAACAAAAAGAATAGCGCCCCCACGAACCGGCCGGCAGGCAGGGTGGCGAACAGGTCCGTGAGCACCACGAACACCAGGCCCGGGCCGCTCTTGTCGGGCGCCCCGCCCAGGACCGGGAAGATCAACAGCCCGGCCATGATGGCGATGAGCGTGTCGCAGATCACGACGATCAGGCCCGATCGTACCAGGTTGGAGTCGGGGCTGAGATAGCTTCCGTAGGTGAGCATCGCGCCCATGCCCAGGGACAGGGAGAAGAAGGCCTGCCCCAGGGCGAACACGAACGTCTTTCCGGTCACGTGCTCGACGTCGGGCACGAGATAGAAGCGCAGGCCGTCGGCGGCGGTGGGGAGCGTCAGCGCGTAGACGATCAGCAGGACCAGGAGCACGAAGAGCACCGGCATCAGGACCGTGCTCATGCGCTCGATGCCGCCCTTGATCCCGAAGAAGACGATGCCGATGGTGAGCCCCAGGAACGCCAGGAAAAAGCAGATCTGGGCGGTCCCGTTGCGCGTGAAGCTCTCGAAGAAGGGTCCTGAACCGCCGCGGGTGAACCCTTCGGAGAGGGCAATCCAGAAATATTTCAACGTCCAGCCCGCGACGACCCCGTAATAAGAAAGAATCACGATGCCGGTCAGGACGAAGAGGTAGCCGAGGAGCTTCCAGACCGGATGCGGGGCCAGCCTGCCGAAGGCGCCGACCGGTCCCCGCTGGGCGGCGCGCCCCATGGAGAGCTCCACATACATGAGCGGGAGGCCCACCATCAGGACTATGGCAACATACATTAATACGAAACTGCCGCCTCCGTTCTGGCCGGTCAGCGTGGGGAAACGCCAGATGTTGCCGAGCCCGATGGCGCTGCCGGCGGCCGCGAGCACAAAGCCCAGGGAGGATTTCCAATGCTCTCGTTCGGGATGTTCCATCCATTCCTCCAATATGGTGCATCGAAATACCACAGATGAAGGCCGCTTGGCAAGTTCGGCCAATTTATTATGAGTCAAAACCGTCTTTGCCATTGCATGCGCGGGTGGGAGTCGTTATGTTTGTGGGTCCGGAGGCTTTTATGTTCCGCTCCCATTCATTCCTGGTTCCCCTCATCGCCCTGTCCTTCCTGTTCGCCGGCTGCCTCAAGCACACCGAGCTGCCCGAGCTCGAAGGTCACGACATCAAGATCACGTTCATCCACACGTCGGACTGGCACTCCCGCCTGCTGCCCTACTACCTGAAGGTGGGCGAGTCGGACAAGGCGCTGGGCCTCGACGAGAACTCGCCCAACATCGGCGGTGCGGCCCGCGCCGCCACGCTGATCAAGCGCATCCGGGCCGCGGGCGGCCGGGTGGTGCACGTGGACTCCGGCGACGTCTTCCAGGGCGCCCCGATCTTCAACGAGTACCTCGGCGAGGTGGAGTTCCTGCTGTACAGCATGCTGCACGTCGACGCCTTCGCGGTGGGCAACCACGAGTTCGACATGGGCGTCACCAACTACGTCAACAAGACCATCGAATACGCCCGTTTCCCCATGCTGAACATGAACTACGCCATGGAGAACCCCAATTATCCTGGCGCCTCCCCGCTGGCCAAGGTGACCCATCCCTACACCATCGCCAACGCCGAAGGGCTGCGCGTGGGCATCATCGGCGCGGGCTCCCTGGGCTCGATCGTGTCGATGTACGAAGGCGGCAACTCCCTGGGCGTGACCCCGGTCGAGACCATCGAGATGATCCAGTTCTACATCGACTATCTCCGCCCGATGGCCGATGTCATCGTGGTGGTCAGCCACTTGGGCCTTCGTTCCGAGAAGCAGATGGAGCGCGGCGGCGACGACCAGATTTATATTGAAGACCCGGACAACTGACCGCCCGGCGAGGACTGCACGATCCCGGACGCGCTGTGCGTCTCCAACCAGCGGCTGCCCGGCGACGAGCAGATCATCGCCAACACCGAGGGCATCGACGTGGTCTTCGGTGGTCACCTGCACATCGTCCTGTCCCCGCCCGAGGTCATCCGCGACTGCCGGCCGGATCCCTCCTGCCCCCAGTTGATCGACTTCATGGAGCGTCGCGGCTGCCTCGAGACCACGCGGGACGCCCAGGGCAACCTGCAGTCGATCCGCTACAAGAACTCCCGCGCGGTGCCCCTCATGCACTCGGGCGCCTTCCTGAAGTTCGTCGGCCAGATGGACACCGTCTTCGGCAAGCCCGAGGCGCCGACCTCCGGCGATCCGTACGAGGAGGCCCTGTGGGCCCTCAACGGCTGGGAGCTCAAGGCCTTCCGTCAGATCATCCATCCCATGGACAACCGCATCCCGGTCGAGCAGTTCGACGGGGACACCCAGCGGATCCTGGACTGGTACAAGCCCATGCTCTACCAGCACCTGCCCCTGACCCGCTTCATCGCGTTCGCGCCGGTCAAGATCCGCCGCTTCGCCACGGGCTACGGCGACTCCGCGCTGGGCAACGTCGTGTCCACGGCCATCCAGGTGCGGCGCCGCGTCGAGACCGACTTCGCCCTGACCAACACGCTGGGCATCCGCTCCGACATCGAGGCGGGCCCGGTGACGATAGAGACCATGTACAACGTGTTCCCGTTCGAGAACACCATCACGACCCTGACGCTGTCGGGCTCCGAGGTGAAGCAGTTGCTCGACTACGTGTCGCTGCG
>PHBF01000269.1 GCA_002841905.1 Deltaproteobacteria bacterium HGW-Deltaproteobacteria-17 | reverse complement strand
AGGAGCATGTCGTCTACACCTATCATGCCTCCTGCACGGACCCCGAAGGGGATGACCTGATCCTCGGCGTCGGCCCCGGCGACACCTGCGGCGGAACCGTGACCGATTACGGCCGCGGCATCGGGACCTACAGTTTCACACCTTCGGAGGACCAGGGGCAGGGCAGCTGCGTCCTCTCCCTGGCATGCTCCGACGGTCAGACCCAGGCCGTTCAGACGGTCACCGTCTCCGTGGCCGAGATCAGCACCGCACCGGTCATCGCGTCCACCCCGGCCGGAAACGCCTATGATCTGGTCGCCTACCGGTACGAGGTCCTCTGCTCCGACTTCGACGGGGATGCGGTGGAGATCGCGGTGGGGGCCGGCGACACCTGCGGCGGCATCCTCGTTGAAACCGGTGATGGAACCGCCCTGTATGAATTCACACCGGCAGTCGAGGAGGTCGGCTCGGTCTGCACCCTGGAGATCACCTGCTCGGACACCCAGGCCGTCGATGCGCAGTCCCTGCCGGTCACGGTCGAAAAAAGGCCCGCCTCCTGGATGCTCGTGCCCTTTCATCCCGGGCGGCGCGGGCATGCGGCGACGATGCTGTTGAACGGGCTGGTTCTCCTCACCGGCGGCCAGACATCCACCACCACATTCAATATGGCACAGGCCTGCTCTTCCGAGACCGGATGGTGCCGGAACACCGGATTCATGTTCAATGCAAGATCCCAACACACGGCGACGTTGCTGGCGGACGGACGGGTTCTGGTCGCGGGGGGAGGGGCGGTCACCAGGGGCGAGGTGTATGACCCGGCCACGGAAACCTGGATGCCCACAGCCCTGATGGTCTCCCCGCGGCAATACCACACCGCCACAAGGCTCGCCAATGGCAAGGTCCTGGTCGTCGGCGGCGCCAATGGATCGACGCTCCTCGGCAGCGCAGAGCTCTACGATCCGGCCACGGGCATCTGGGTCGGAACGGGGGCGTTGAGCGTGGCCCGGCAGTTGCACACCGCCACCCTCCTTTCGAACGGCAAGGTCCTGGTCGCAGGCGGAAGAGATAGCACGAATTACCTCGGAACCGCCGAGCTCTATGATCCATCCACCGGCACGTGGACATCGGCGGGGCCCCTGAGTCGGGCTCGTAGCTCTCACACGGCGACCCGGTTGCCCGATGGACGGGTGCTCCTCGCAGGGGGCGCCAATTCGGTTGAACTCGTCCTTCCGGTTGAACTGTATGACCCGGCGACCAACGCCTGGGCGCCCTCGGGGTCGTTGAATACGGGGCGTGCAAGGCACACGGCGACGCTGCTCTCCAGCGGAACGGTGCTGGTCGCCGGCGGAATCAACGGAGTTGAGGTGTCCAGCGCCGAAATCTACGATCCGGCGACGGGCGCCTGGACCCCCACGGGGTCTTTCAATGTTGGCCGAATGGATCACACCGCCACGCTGCTTCCGGATGGCAGGGTCTTCGTCACCGGCGGTGTAACCGGCATGGCCTTGCATGTCACCAGTGCGGAACTGTATCACCCATAGCCCCCGGTCTGAGTCGATACCGGAACCGATCCCGCGCCACCCCCCGCAGGGCGAGGCGCGCATGCGCCCTCAGCCGTGATGGATGCGTCCTTTCAGGAGCCGGCGGGTCCGGCGGACGGGCTCGAGCACGGGGTGCCGCAGGGGGCACAGGTGGACGCAGAAGAAGCGCCGGCCCAGGTACATCTGGGTGACCATGGCCAGGAAGAACATGGAGATCATGATGCGCAGCATCCACACCCAGAGCTGGGCCGGGGTGTCGATGAAGGTGAAGGTCGTGGTGATCGTGACGCCCCAGAACACCGGGACCAGCAGGTACTTGAGCCACCGCGCCGCGGCGAAGCGGCGGCGGACCGCGGCGTTGTCGCCGGTGGCGTCCTGGATCGCGCCCAGCGGACACACGCTGGAGCAGTAGCGGTTGCGGCCGAAGATCAGCACCAGGACCAGGGCCAGACCGAAGAGCACGAACATGGTCCACCACGCCCGGACCACGCACATCAGGAAGAAAGTGGCCGAGAGGCTGGCCCAGGCGGTCCACTTGACGGGGGATTGCAGATCGGACAAAGGGGGCTCGCATTTCCGCCGCGACGCCGCGCGGCCCCGGCAATGTAGTCACGTCTAACGCGGAGGCAAGGGGGCATCAACCATGGGGAGTGCGCAAGCTCTGCTTGCGCAATAATATTATAAACGCGGAAGCAGAGCTTCCGCACTCCGTACTATTGAAGCAAAAACCGTTCGAGGCCGTCGATCACGGCGGCCATCTTGTCGTAGTCGAGGGTTTCCGTGGTGTCGCCGGCCTTGTGGTAGGCGGCGTTGCGGAAGAATGCGGTGTCGGTGATCATGAACGCCTGGAAGCCCTCGTTCCAGTAGTTCAGGTGGTCGGAGAAGTCGACGCCCTCGACGGCCGAGGGTACCGCCAGGTGAAGGGCCTGCAGCGCTCCGGCGCGGTTCATGATCGCGGCGAAGCGCTCGGCGAGCTTGGCGGACGGGACGTCGGCGATCGCGGCGATGAAGTTGGCGTGCCGGGGCAGCAAAAAGCGCAGGGCGTCGACGGGCACCTTCTGGATGTTGGCTTCACTGTAGAAGCCGATCATCTCCAGGCACACCATGCCCAGGACCGGGTGGCCGCGCCGCTTCAGGTCGCGGGCGTGGCGGGCGCTGCCCATGTCGGCCGTGCGGAAGAACGGCGGCTCCTCGAGGGTGTAGGCCACCAGCTCCAGGGAGAAGGGCAGGGTGGCCAGGCGCGGACCCAGGCGATGGGCGAGCTCCACGAGCCCTGCCACGCCCGAGGCGTTGTCGTCGGCGCCGGGGAGGTCCCCATAGACGTCGTAGTGCGCGCCCACGACCCACACGCCCTGTGCGGGGGCCGCGCCGCCGGTGCACACCACGTTGCGGTAGGTCCGGCCCTTCACCTCGAAGGGCTGGTCATGGCAGGCCAGGCCCGAGGCCGACATGCGGCGGCCCAGGTCGGCTGCCACCGCGTCGAGGACCTCGACGTGGCGGGCGTTGCGCGGTCGGGGCGTGCCGGTGAGGGACTCCACGGTGGCCCGCAGCCGCTGCGGGCTGGTGGGCGCAGCCGCCGGATCCGGCGTTGGTGAAACGGAGGGGGGCGTGGGGCCGCCTGCCCCGGAGGGGCGTCCGGCGGGACTCGAACAGCCGGCCAGGCACAGGGGCAACATGAGAAGGACCAGCCAGGGCGCGAATTTCATCGGACACCATCCTTATGGATGCACTATAGCGGGTTTGGCTCCGTATGGACAAGGGTGAAACCAGGGATGGCGTGTCCGCTCCCCGCTGACTCAACTTCAAACTGCGCCTTGACAAACGGGGCGTCCGCCGGATAATGGTGTGGTTCGGCGATCGGGTGTCGCCGTCTTCTTCATCTGGACCGAGACGCACAGGAATGAGGGTTTCCGGAAGCACCGCCCCAAGGAGTCACCATGCCCGCGAAGTACCAATTGATGTTGATTTTTTTCATGATGTACCTGGTCACTGGGTGTGACGACAAGGTCAACGTGGTCGACCACTGCGGGGACGGGATCGTCGATCCCGGGGAGTCCTGTGACGGCACGACCCCCATCGAGGTGACCTGCACGGAGCTGGGCTTCCACCAGAATCCGGTGCCGGTGACCTGCGCGGCCGACTGCTCCTATGACGTCACGGCGTGCGGGGCCTTCTGCGGTGACGGGATCCTGCAGCCGGAGTTCGAGGAGTGTGAGTTCGGCAATCTCAACGGACAGACCTGCATCTCCCAGGGCACCTCGGGCGGCGTGCTGCAGTGCGGTGAAGACTGCCGCTTCGACATGAGCCGGTGCGAGAGCCAGTGCGGCAACGGCATGGTCGAGCTCGCGGAAGGGTGCGACGACCAGAACCTCGACGAAGGGGATGGCTGCAGCCCCCTCTGCACGGTCGAGGCCGGCTGGGAATGCGCCGAAGGCAACCCGTCGATCTGCGGTCCGGTGTGCGGCGACGGCCTGCTGCGTGACGACGAGCCCTGCGACGACGGCAACCTCGAGGACGGCGACGGCTGCTCGCGGGACTGCCTGCCGGAGACCGGCTGGGAGTGCGATGACACCGAGCCCACGGGCTGCACCTCCATCTGCGACGACGGGCTGCAGGTGGGGGACGAGGACTGCGACCAGGCGGATCTGGGAGGGGCGGATTGTGTCTCGGCCGGGTTCGCGGGCGGGAGCCTGGCCTGTGACGCCTCCTGCGTCTTCGACACGTCGGCGTGCTTCCTCTGCGGAGACGGTGTCTGCAGCACCGGGCTGGGGGAGACCCGCCCGATCTGTCCGGCCGACTGCGGCGTCGTGCAGGTCGACCTTGGCCAGAACCACAGTTGTGCGCTGCGCGGCGACGGCCTGGCCTGGTGCTGGGGGAACAACACCAGCGGCGAGCTTGGGGACGGCACCACGACCGACCGC
>PHBF01000268.1 GCA_002841905.1 Deltaproteobacteria bacterium HGW-Deltaproteobacteria-17 | reverse complement strand
GGCGTGCGCGCCAATGCCGACACCCCGAAGGATGCCCGCACGGCGCGCGAATTCGGCGCTGATGCTGTGCATGGCGCCCTTGGTCGGGAACTGGCGGTTGTCGCGCTTGTCATAGGTGAGTGACGCCCTCATCGACGAGGTGATGCCGTCCTTGAAGAGGTTGGCCACGTAGGCGGTGGACGGGATGGTCAGGCGCGACCCCGAGCCCAGCAGCGTGCCCGAGGAGGACGTGTTGATGTTGACGTCCTCGAGGGTGTAGGTCAGGAAGACGCGCCACAGCGGGGAGAGCGCATAGCCCCACGTGAGGCTGCCGCCCATGGTCTTGCGGTTGAAGCTCTCGTAGGAGTACAGCGAGTTGTACAACGAGAAGGAGAAGTACCACTTGGTGTCGAAGAAGTACGGCTCGACGAAGCGCAGGCTGAAGTACTGGCGCAGGGAGGACAACTGGCCCTGGAGGGTCAGCGTCTGCCCGCGGCCGAAGAGGTTCTGCTGGGTCACCTGGAGCTGGGCGACGAGGTTCTCGACGGTGGAGTAGCCCGCGCCGATGTTGAACGTGCCCGTGGAGCCCTCCGCCACGGTGAACTTGAGGATGGAGGCGTCCTCGGCCGTGCCCTTGCGTGGCTCGACCTTGACGTCCTTGAAGAAGCCCAGGCGGAAGATGGCGCGGCGGGAGGCCTCGATCTTCGAGTGCGAATAAAGGTCGCCCTCGTAGATGACCAGCTCACGGCGGATGACCTTGTCCTGGGTCTTGGAGTTGCCGGCGATCTCGATGCGCTCGATGTAGACCTTCTTCCCGGGGCGGATCCGGAACTCGACCTCGATCAGGCGCTTCTCATCGTCGATCTGGGTGAACGGCAGCACGTTGGCGTGGGCGTACCCCATGTCGCGGTAGTGCGTGGTCAGCACCTGGAGGTCGCGGGCCATGCGGGTCCGGTTGAACCAGTCACCGGCCTTGCTCTTGACCATCTTCCTGTGAGCCAGGTTCAGTTCATTCTTGGCCTTGAGATCACCCGCGGCGATCTTCAGGTTCTGCTTCTCCGTGCCCAGCAGGTCGCCGGCGACGGAGATCGCCGAGATGCGGTAGCGGGGGCCCTCCTCGATGGGGATGTGCACGAAGACCTTGTTCTGGGCCGAGGAGAACTCGATCTCGGCCGGGCCGACCTTGGCCCGGATGAAGCCCGCGTCATAGTACAGGGCGCTGATGCGCTCGACGTCGGTCTTCAGGTCGGACTCCTTGAAAACCCCCGAGGTGTCGCTGAAAAAGGCCAGGATTCCTGGGGGAGATGTGGCGATCGAGCCCCGCAGGTGCTTGCCGGAGAAGTGGCGGTTGCCGGAGAACGAGACGCCGCCGACCTTCACGCGGGGCCCCTCGGAGATGTAGTAGTGCACGTCGGCCTTCTTGTCCTTGGTGTACTTGATCTCCAGGCGGACCTTCACCAGATAGAAGCCGTCTTCCTGGTAGCGCGAGCGGATCTTGTCCTCGTTCTCCTTGGCCTCGGGCTCGTCGAGGATGGCGTTGGGCTTGAGGGTGACGACCTTGTTGATGTCGTCCATTTCCATGAGCTTGGTGCCATGCACGATGATGTCGCGGATCGACGGCTTCTCCTCGACCACGTAAGTGAGCTTGATGCCGTCCTCGGTGTCGACGGACTCGACCTGGACGCTGCGGAACTTCTTGAGGGCCCATATGGAACGCACGTCCTGGGCCAGCTGCATCCGGCTGAGGTGGGTGCCCACCTTCGTGCCGATGACCGCCAGGATGCTCTCCTTCTCGGTCAGTTTGTTGCCCTGCACCTCGATGGCCAGGACCTTGGGGGCGAGCTGGGCGCGGGACTCGGGCAGATCATCGACGATCTCGTCGGTCTCCGCGTGGGAGACCGCAGGAAAAACAAGAAGCGCTCCCGCCATGCAGGCGCACGCCACGAAAAGCTGTACGGCAAAATTTCTACACGGCATTTTCATCTCGGCGCTTGTCTTCCTTGATCTGTCCGTCGGCCATGGTCACTTCCCGCGAGAACATCGCGGCCAGGTCATGATTGTGGGTCACGACGATCATGGTCATGTTCAGGTCGCTGTTGAGTTTGAGTAGCAGGTCATGGACGGCCATACCGGTG
The DNA here is from genome assembly GCA_002841905.1 of Deltaproteobacteria bacterium HGW-Deltaproteobacteria-17. Taxonomy (GTDB): domain Bacteria; phylum Myxococcota_A; class Polyangia; order HGW-17; family HGW-17; genus HGW-17. The sequence continues at coordinate 2,408 of PHBF01000268.1, read as the reverse complement.
ATGCTGTCGAGGTTTCCGGTGGGCTCGTCGGCCAGCAGCAGCCGCGGCTCCATGACGATGGCGCGGGCGATGGCGACGCGCTGCTGTTCACCGCCGGAGAGCTGGCCCGGGCGATGCGTGATGCGGTGCGAGAGCCCCACGCGTTCGAGCGCCTCGGTGGATTTCCGGCGGGCTTCGGGCATGGTGATGCGCTGGATCAGCGCAGGGATCATGACGTTTTCCAGGGCGGTGAAGGCCGGCAGCAGGTGGTGAAACTGAAACACGAAGCCGACCTTTTTGGCCCGGTATTCGGCCAGCGCGTTGGAGGAGAGCTGGGCCAGATCGCGGCCCTCGAACCGGATCGAGCCGGTCGTGGGCGTGTCGAGACCGCCGAGCAGGTGCAGCAGGGTGCTCTTGCCCGCGCCGGACGCGCCGACGATGGCCACGCGCTCCCCCGCCTCGACCGTCAGTTGCAAGGACTTCAGGATCCTCAGGGTATCCTCTCCATGAATGAATTCCTTGGTGACGTCTTGCAGTTCCAGTAGTGTGTTTTCCATTAATTAAATTCGGTCTCACATCATCCGGGCGCCCCGGAGTCGGGGCACCAAACGGCCGTTGACCCGCATTTTATTCCAGAAGATCGGTCATTCCGGTCCGGGGAACACGGCCTTCCCGGGTCGGTACCATAAAACATAATGGAAGGAAACTGTCAACCGGGTTTACTTGGGCAGGATGCCTTCGCACACCTTGCGGACCTCCGGACGGGTCTTGGAACTGTTCATGATATCTGCAACCAGTTTCCGCAGCCTCACGCAGACCGGCGCCGGCTTCAGGACCTGGTCGGGAGCGCAGCGGGCGCGGAGCAGATCCCCGACCACGGCGACCTCACCGGCCACAGCGACCTCCGGGAGCCACTCTTTCTCGAGGTGGGAGACCAGCGGGTCGAGGACCTCGAGGGGGCAGGTCTTGTAGATTTTTGCCACACTGGTCCACAGATGGGCCGGGGCCATCTGAAACACCTCGGCGGCCCAGGGGCAGAGCACTTTCTGCTCTTCGGGCGTCATCCCGGGCATGCGGGAGACCGAGGACAGACAGGCCTGGGTCAGGGCCAGATCCCCGGCGGCGGCACCAGCCGCGGCCAGCTTCTTCACGAAATCAAACGCGCGGAGCCTGGAGAACCGCATCTGGTGCGGGATCGCGCGCAGCCTCGTGGCCGGATGGGCCTCGAGCATCCTGAACACCATGGGCTCCTGACGGGCCAGCGCGGCCAGGACGGCCAGGCTGCTGTCCTGGGCGATGAACAATCTTGGATTGTCGACCTTCTGCGCGGCGGCCAGGTAACGGTTCCACACCTCGGGGTCGATGACCGCCGGGGCGTCCCCTGCCAGCTCGAAGCTCTTCGGATCCAGGTTGTTGACGATCCGCCGCAGCGCGTCCACGGCGACGGCTTGTTTGTTTTCGTCATGGTTGACGAGATAAGCGGAAAACGTGTCCAGGGAGGCGGCGATCCCTTTGCGTCCGGTGAAGAACCAGCTCCGGAGCTCATCTTCCTCCCGGTGGGGACACGTGATGCGGGCGCCCCAGGGCTGAACGTCGCATATTTTTGCAACTTTATCCAACTGGGCGACGATCTCCGGGTCCCCGGGAGGAGCCGGGACCTCGGCGCCGGGGACTTTATTCTCTGCCCCCGGCACTGCAGCGGCGTCCGCCTGCACCTCCACGGCCGCGCCTGTTCCGCCCGACGCAGCCGGCTTCGGCGTGTCATGCCGCTGACATGAGATGATTACCCAGAAGAGAAAAAACAATGACAGGCTTCTCATGCCCCCCTTTGTACCTGAAATCCCGGCATCGTCAACCGCCGCCTCCAGTCCCACCGTCCGCAGGCATTTCAATATTGCTTGACTTTTACGATTCCCGTGGTTTGTTTCACTGCTGTTACCCGTGGCATGGACGCGCGTCGCGTCCACCCCCGAAAGGAGTCTCCAACATGGTAAATCGCCTGAAACTGCTTGTTCTCGTGGCCGTCTTCGGTCTGATCATTCCGCTCTCCGGCTGCGATGACGGCAAAAAGAGCATCGCCAACAACACCAACCTGTGCGGCAACGACCAGGTCGACACCGGCGAGGCCTGCGACGGGCCCGATCTCAACGGCTACACCTGCGAGGATCTCCTCGAGGGCTTCACGGGCGGAACCCTCGCCTGCTATTCGACCTGCCAGCTCGACACCTCCCGCTGCACGACCAACTGCACCAACGTTTGCACCCTGGGCTCGACGCAGTGCAACACGGCCGGCACCGGCATCGAGACCTGCGTCACAGGCGCCTCCGGCTGCACCGAGTGGTCCAACGCCCCCTGCGCGGCCGGCACCCCGCGGTGCCAGCTCGACGGCGGCGCCCCCACGTGCGTGATCGACTGCTCCGCGGCCTGCG
>PHBF01000267.1:4824-6916 GCA_002841905.1 Deltaproteobacteria bacterium HGW-Deltaproteobacteria-17 | reverse complement strand
TGCGCGAGCTGACCGGCGGGCTGTACTTCGGCTTCTCCGACTGGCGGCAGGGCCTTCGCCCGGAGAAGGTCGGCGGGCGCACCCGGCTTCTGCCCAAGGCCGGCGCCAGCTCCGGCCGCAAAAGCTTCGAGAAATACCTGCGCTTCATGTACGCCATGACCGGCACCGCGCACAACACCCAGGAGCTCCCGGTGACCGCAGCCACGATCGAGCCCGGGGACTTCTTCATCGAGCCGTCGCCGTCGGTGCAGGTGCTGGGCCACGCGCTGATGGTGCTCGACGTCGCCGTCAACGCCCGGGGACAGATCAAGGCCGTCATCGCCCAGGGCTACACGCCCGCCCGCGACCTGCACCTGCTCAAGGCCCCCGACGGCAGCGCCTGGTTCACGTTGGATCCCAACACCCCGGTGACGTTCCCGTCCTGGGGCAATCCGTTCGCCTGGACCCAGTTGATGCGCTTCCGCAATTAGTCAGTCAGGATTTCAGCGGGGTTTTTCCGAGGAGACGGTGACCTGCGTGTGCAGGCCGCCGCGGATGTTGAAGTCGCCGCGGACGGTGACCGAGAGCGGGGAGAGCACGGACACCAGATCGTCGTGGATGCGGTTGGTGAGCTCCTCGTGGAAGGCGCCCTCCTGGCGGAAGCTCCACAGGTACAGTTTCAGGGACTTCAACTCCACGCAGAGCTGGTCGGGCACATAGGTGATGTGCATGGTGGCGAAGTCGGGCTGGCCGGTCATCGGGCACAGCGCGGTGAACTCGTCGGTCTCGATCTCGATCGAGTAGCCGCGGCCCGGCCGCGGGTTGGGAAAGGTCGTCAGGTCTTTGGTGGGTTGCGTGCTCATGTCTAAGGCCTCGCTGGGGTGTGGCAAAAAAAAGACCGCCCCACTTGCGCAGGGCGGTCCAGGGTTCAAGCAAACACAGGGTCGACTACCAGGTGAAGGTCACCCACGGCATGGAGCCGTCGGGGGAGTTCGGGGCGTAGTCGTTGTAGTCGGCCTCGGACCAGGAGGCGATGACGGCCGCGAACATCTGGATGGAGTTGCCCGTGAGCGTCAGGTCGGGGATGGCGGACACCGGAATGGAGTAGACCACTTCCGAGGTGGAGCCGGACATCGGGGTGATGGTGAAGGACGCCGGGTTGGTCGTCTCGGCCCAGGTGCCGGAAGCGGTGGACCAGATGGCCTTGGCGTTGCCTTCGAGGGTCAGGGTCAGCAGCGTGGTGCCGTCGGACAGGTAGATGTCATGGATGCCGGTCAGCGTGCAGGCGGCATGGAACGTCATCTTGACGAAGAGGATGTTGCTGGCGTCGACATAGGCCAGCACGTCGGCCAGGTCGCAGGCGTAGTTGCCGTTGTCGCCGGCGGTGTCCGGAGCGGTCAGGATCGAGGCATAGGAGGCCGGACCCACGGTGATGGTCTTCTGCTCGTTCCACTGGTTGGCGGCGCCGTCGGTGAAGATGAAGTTCAGCACGATGGTCTGACCATTGGCGGCGCCGGCGGGCACGGCCAGGCCCCACTGGGTGCAGGTGGCGGAGGCGCCGGCGGCCAGGTCGGTGGCGGAGCACTGGGTGTTGCCCGGGGCCGTCAGGGTGGCGCCGGTCACGGTGGAGGCGGCGTCGACGTTCACGGCCACGGTGATCGGGCCGGTGGCCGGCAGGGAACCGGCGTTCTCGACATCGAAGGTCACGTTCACGTCCTCGCCGGGATCGGCGTAGCCGTCATTGTTGCCGGAGGCGTCGTTGATGGCCATGTTGGAGACGACCAGCGAGGCGAAGGGGACGGGCACGGACACGGGGAATTCCCAGGTGCCGCCGTCGGCGTCGGTCACGCTGAGGGTCAGGGCCACGGGCTGGTTGTTCTTGTGGGTGGCGGCGATGGTGAAGGACAGGGCGTCGGACGTGTTGCTGGCGTTGCCGTTGACGGCGATGTCGCCGAAGGCGGCGGTGCCGTCGTCGATGGTGACGTCGGTGTCGGTGGAGGTCAGGGTGGCGGTGACGGTGGAGGCGTCGAGGCCGCCGACGTTGGTCAGGGTGACGTTCAGGGCCACGGTGCCGCCGGGGGTGCCGTTGGCGGGGGTGGCGGTGATGTCGGCT
>PHBF01000267.1:0-4579 GCA_002841905.1 Deltaproteobacteria bacterium HGW-Deltaproteobacteria-17 | reverse complement strand
GTGGTTCTCGTAGGAGTCCTCGGCGCAGCCGCATTCGGGCAGGGCGGCGCAGTCATCGTCGTCGCAGTCGGCCAGGCCGTCGAAGTCGTCGTCGGTGGTGTTGTCACAGACCTCGGGCGGGGTCACGCAGAAGCCGGCCTCGGCGTCGCAGATGCCGGTGGTCGGGCAGTGGTCGGCGGTGGTGCAGTTGGCCCAGCAGATGCCCATGGTCTCGCCGATGTCCACGCACTCGTAGCCCGTGCGGCAGTCGGTGCCGCCGAGGGTGCAGGTCTTGGCGCAGAAGGAGGCCGTGGAGGTGCTCACGCACATGGTGCCCTCTTCGGAGCAGGCGCCTTCGGTGTCGCACTCGGCGACGCAATAGCCCGACGGCATGCCGAAGCCGACCTCGGCGTAGCAGGTGGCGTCGGGGGTCACACACTGGTCGGTCGCGGTGCAGGGATCGCCCACATGGCCCGGGGTGGTGTTGTTGGTGACGTTGGTGCATCCGGAGGTGTCGAAGGCGCTGCAGTCGGCCAGGCAGCCCAGCGTGCCGCCAGTGAAGCCTTCATCGGCGCAGGTGGCGCCGCCCAGGGCGGTGCCGTCGCAGACCTCGGTGCCTTCGATGGCATCGTTGCCGCATACGGAGGTGGTCTTCTTCTTGTCGCCGTCATCACAGGCGGTGACGAACGCGAAAAGCGCCATTAACATAAAAATAGAAGTCAGCCGTTTCATGAAAATCTCCTTTCAAACATCAATAAATAAGGAACAACCATCGCCTCCTTCATGGAGACGTTTCGGTGGAGTTGTTTACCCTATTAGAAGAAATTGTCAAACCCGAAGTGGATTATTTTCTGTTTTTGGATGGAAAAAGACAGGGATGGAAGATCAAACCACGGTGGAAAAGGTCACTGGCAGGCGCCGTACGGGCTGCCGTTCCAGGTCTGGACCTCCACGCAGGTGCCGTTGGGGCACTCGCCCGTGCTGCCGACATGGCACAGCTGGGTGCAGCGGTAGTTGGAGCGGTTGCAGAACAGGGTCGGGGCGCAGTCGGCCTCGGTCTGGCAGAAGGTTCCGATGGCGTTGTCGCCCGCGGCGCCCAGGCAATGGCCGAGGTAGTCGGTGCGCTGGAAATAGCAGTATTCGGTGTCCGCGCAGCCGGTCAGGAAGATCGGGTCACAACCCTGCATCTGGCAGATGGGGTCCATCTGACAGTCGGGGTCGGCGCAGTCGATGAGGCCGTCGCCGTCGTCGTCCCAGTTGTTGGCGCAGTCTTCCGGCGAGCCGTTGCAGTTGGGATCCCACATGCAGTCCTGGTCATCGCAGTCGATCAGGCCGTCACCGTCGTCGTCCATGCGGTTGCCGCAGTCGTATTCGTATTGACCGCCACAGTACTCGGAGGCGTAGCAGTCCGTGTCTTCGCAATCGGTGTAACCGTCGCCGTCGTCATCGATGCCGTTGTAGCAGATCTCGGGGTTGGTCATGCTGCAGGCCTGGTGGAGCCAGCAGTCCTGGTCTTCGCAGTCGGTGTAGCCATCGTTGTCGTCATCCATGCCGTTGTCACAGATGTCCAGATAGGTGCAGCCGTCGGCGCAGTCCAGGTCGCGGCAGTCCGCGAACCCGTCGCCGTCGTCGTCGACGCCGTTGTCGCAGATCTCCTCGGCGATCTCGCACGCCGGATGGTTCACGCAGTCGGTGTCGTCGCAGTCCACCGCGCCGTCACCGTCGTCATCGAGGCGGTTGTCGCAGATCTCGTTCTCGACGACCGTGCAGGCCTGGTGCCGGAAGCAGTCCTGATCCTCGCAGTCGACAAAACCGTCGCCGTCGTCGTCCTGGCCGTTGACGCAGTCCTCGAGGTATTCGCACTCGGACGCGCAGTCCATGTCGAGGCAGTCGGCGAAGCCGTCGCCGTCGTCATCGGTGCCGTTGTCGCAGATCTCGTCTTCCACGACCACGCAGGAGGCGTGCCGCGAACAGTCCTGATCGTCGCAGTCGACATAGCCGTCGCCGTCATCGTCAATGCCGTTGGTGCAGTTCTCTCCGCCGGTGCTGCAGGCCTCGTCGGCGAAGCAGTCCTGGTCGAAGCAGTCCACCCAGCCGTCGCCGTCGTCGTCGAGCTGGTTGTCGCAGATCTCGACGCCGGAGTTGGACGTGGTCCCATCGTCGCAGGCGGTGAGGGTGAAGGCGGAAAAGGCAAGGATTCCAAGCAAGGTCATCAAAGTGCGCATGAGAAATACCTCCTCTCAGGTAACCGTAACTTACCCCAAATCGGCGGCCGTGCAAATCACCTCGTGAAGGTCCAATTTCTTCTTTACTTCAAGGCGCTTGCCTGGACGTAGGGACGCGCCTGTTTGAGATAAATCCGGCGGGGCTGTCCCCACAACTTGAACTCCATGTCCAGGGCAAAGACCGCGGGATCCCGGCCGTACAAGAGCGAGAAATGATTGTGCGCATTTTCTGACACCGTATACAATGCCAATATCTCTTCGGCCGACAGGATCGGTAGGCCGGGGGACAGGCTGGAATAGCGGAGGACGCTGGCCTGGATCCCGCCGGCGGGATCGGGGACGATCGAGAACACTTCGGGCAGCGCGCCGCCCTCGGGGTTGGTCACCGAGATCTCGCCGAGCTGGACGTTGACGTACATTCCCGCGACGGTGCGATCGGCGATGTTCTGTGTGATGATCACCCCGTTGGCGGCCTCGTCGGTGAAGGCGATGTTGACGGCGACCCCCATCTTGACGGCGAGGTGATCGATGTTCCAGAACGCCCGTTCCTCGAAGGCGTCCCGGTTCCACACGGAGGCCCAGGTCCTGCGGATCACCCGCGAGGCGGCCTCCTCGCCCTCCGCCTGCGCGCCGAAGGAGGAGTAGAGCCCTGCCCCGCTGAAGTTGGGCAGATCCTCGGAGTTGGTCGACGACCGCAGCTTGACCCTGGCGCCGCCGAAGAGCTCGGCCACACGGGCGTCGAGCTGGGCGCCGAACGCAGGGTCGACCGTGCCCGACAGGAAATGGAAGCGGACGCCATCGAGCACGGCGTCACGCAACCCGGCGTCGCTCCGGAAGGACGCATCCGCCAGCATCAGTCGCAGGTAGCCGTCCAGCGATATCGGCGGATCGGTCAGGGTCAGGCACAACCGGCGGGCCCCGTCGCAGGCGGAGTCCCCGCGACCGCCGGCTACGCAGGCCGCCCGCGCGGCCTCACAACCCGCCGCGTCCACCACCGCAGCGAGGGTGAACTCCTGGTAGTACCGGAACGGGACCGCGAAGCCGTCGGAGGTGGCCTCGGGCAGGAGCCGGTGCAACTCGGCCAGGTTGGCGGCCTTGACGCCCACGCTGAGGGAGTCTGCAAACGCCAGCTCGTCGAACCGGGGCAGCCCGGAGCGCTCGAGGTCGAAGTCGGGCACCAGCGGATCCCCGTTGCGTGAGGCCCAGAAAGCCTCGGCCTCGGCCAGGGTGGTCTCCGTGAGCGTGAACCCGTCGTCGCGGACCTCGAAGCGGACCAGCCGGCCCACAAACGGCGCGATCCGTGGATCCGCCGAGGCGTCGCGCAGCGCCATGTTGGGCGTGCCGCGGTTGCGGGCCGCCACGTTGACGTGCGCCAGGGGGGTCTGCAGCTCCTCGGTGATCGTTCCGCCGACGACCGGCAGGTTGTTGGGCAGGCGCGTCAGGAGCAAAATATCGGTGTATGAGACGACCGACGCCTCCAGCGCCTCGGGCGTGAGCAGCCGCAGCGTGCCGTAGGCGATCCCCGGGTTGAGCAGCTGCTGCGTCATGTTGCCGTAGAGCTCTGCGCGGATGAGCCAGGCCGCGTCCCGCATCTTGAAATCGGCGTCCTCCGCTGCGGCGTCCGCCTCCTGCCGGTCGCCGGCGGGCACATAGGCCACCCGGTGGTCACCGCCGGAGAGGGCCGCGCAGCCCAGCCGCTCCTCGATGAGCCGGTGGGCGGTGCGCGCCTGGACGGGCGTGAGGTCGTCGCTGGGAAAGAACGTCACCACGAACGGCGCGGTGGTGTCCCCTTCGAGGAAGGCGCTGCGGGTCGCCAGCTCGGGATAGAACAGGATCGATCCCGCCATCGCGGTCCGGTCGGCCCCGGTGTAGGTCTGGCGGTAGAAGTCCCCCTGCGTCAGGGCGCGCCCCAGCACGGTGCGGACGAAGTCATAGTGGATCGGGTGCTTCAGCGTGTTCTGGAAATAGACTGTCGGCTCCCCGGCGAGATCATCGATGTAGAACTTCACGACCAGGGCCTGCCCCAGATCGGTCGCGGAGGGATAGGCCAGCGCGGCAAAGTCCGAAAGGCCGCTCGCCGCCGACAGCCCCGTGGCGTAGTCGTCGTTGATCACCGCCGCCGGAAGGGGCCGCAGGACCCACGGGAGTCCGCCTTCGGCGCGGCCATGGTCGGCCAGCTCCGCGCCGCGCACCGCGCGGGTCTCGAAGCCATGCCCGGGGGCCTTGATCGTGAGGGTCACGTCCCCCGGCACCGCTTCCATGGTGAATCCGTCGGCGACACAGGCCAGCCCTCCGGCGGGGGCCCCGGGACAGTCGAGCCGCCGGACGGCGCCGTCGGGCCCGCTCAGGATCGCGGTGAACACCGCCGGCGGCGG
>PHBF01000266.1 GCA_002841905.1 Deltaproteobacteria bacterium HGW-Deltaproteobacteria-17 | reverse complement strand
GTCGGCCTTGTCGAAAAAGCCCAGGTCGCGCAGCAACGAGGACGCCACCGCACGCGCGGCGGCACGCGGCGGGGTGATGAACTTCAGGTCGGTCGTGTCGCCCCAGAGGGCGAGCTCCAGCTCCAGGGGCACGGGATCGGCGTGCAATATCTCGGGCTCGGGGAAGTCGTCGAGCTTCTCGGCGGCGGGCCACAGTCGCACCACCGTGCCGGGTCCCAGCCGGCCGGCGCGGCCCGCGCGCTGGGTCGCGGAGAGCCGGGAGATGCGCACGGTGGTCATGTGGCTCAGCCCCGTGCGCGGTGAGAACCCGAAGCGCCGTTCCAGCCCGCTGTCCACCACGGCGCGCACGTCGGGCAGGGTCAGGCTGGTCTCGGCGATGTTGGTGGCCACGACGACCCGCCGTACCCCCGGCGGCACGGGCGCGAAGACCGCCTCCCGCACCCGGTGATCGGCGCCACGGTGCAGGCCGTGCAGCTCGACGCCCTCCCGGGCCAGGGGCGCCAGCTCGCGCAGGCAGCGTTCGATCTCGGCCTTGCCGGGCATGAACGCGAGCAGGCATCCTTGGGACAACCCTGACAGCAGGCTCCGCACGGCCGCGGCCACGGCCCGGTCCGCGGGCTGCCCCGCGGCCACGGGCGCATGCGTGATCTCCACCGGGAACTGGCGACCGGAGACGCGCAGCACCGGGAACTCCCGCAGCTCGGCGGGCAGATCCGTGCTGAAGAACAGCACCCGCAGGTCCGGGCGCAGCAGGGCGCGGATCTCGCGCAGGAACGCCCAGCACAGGTCGCCCTGCCAGGGCCGCTCGTGGAACTCGTCGAGGATGACCGCCCCCACGCCGTCGAGCTCGGGGCCGTCCTGCAGGATGCGCAGGAACACGCCCCAGGTCATGAGCTCCAGGCGGGTCTTCGGACCGACCTTCGTGGCCTCGCGGGTGCGGTAGCCCACGGTGCCACCGGGGGTCTCGCCGAGGAGGTCGGCGATGCGCTCGGCCAGCGAGAACACCGCCAGCGCCCGGGGCTGCACCAGGATGATGCGCGCTGACTCCAGCCCGGGGGCCGACAGCAGGTCCCACGGCACCAACGTGCTCTTGCCGGCGCCGGCCTCGGCCTCGAGGCCGATCACGGGCTCGTCGCGCAGAAGCGCGCGGATCCGCGCCAGCTCGTGGAAGACCGGCAGCGCGCCGAGGACGTCGGTGGTGGTGGGACGGCTCATGGCGTGGAAACTAGCCGGTTTGGGCCGCTTGTGCAATCCCCGCGCAAATGGTAAAAATTGGCTGCCATGCAGCCCGCCTCCCGCCCCCCCGGACAGTCCGTCCACCACCTCATCGGCCAGCCCTCCGCGGGCCTGCTCCTCTTTGAATGGTTCGCGGGCCTGATCCTGGTCGGGACGGTGCTGCTGAGCCTTCCGTTCTCCCACGCCGCCGGGGGGGCGGTCCCCGTGCTCGACGCCCTGTTCACCTCCACCTCGGCGGTGTGCGTCACCGGCCTGACCACCGTGGACACGGGCACGCGGTTCTCCCTGGCGGGGCAGTGGATCATCCTGATCCTGATCCAGCTGGGCGGCCTGGGGATCCTGACGTTCCTGGCGCTGGCCTTCCGGGCGCTGGGCGTGCGCATGGACCTGCAGTCCCAGGCGGCCGTGGAGGACTCCCTGTTCCAGAAGAACGTCGCGGCCCAGTTCGCGGACAACTTCCTGCGCATCATCCGCGTGGTGATGCTGATCGAGGCCGCCGGCGCGGTGGTGCTGTTCGTGGCGCTGCTGCCGGGGCATACCGTGGCGCACTCGATGTACAGCGCCGTCTTCCATTCGGTCGCCGCGTTCACCCACGCGGGCTTCTCGCTCTACTCCGACAGCCTCGAGGGCTTCCGCGGCAACCCGGTGTTCCTGTCCGCGGTCATGCTGCTGATCTTCTTCGGCAGCCTGGGCATGGTGGTGCTCGGAGAGCTTGCCACCGCCTTCCGCCGCTGGCGCCGGCGCCGGGACGAGCCCGCGCCGCTGCACTGGTTCTCGCTGCACGCCCGGATCGTCCTGCAGGTCAGTTCCGCGCTCGTCCTCGTCGGGACCCTGCTGATCCTGGCCGGGGGAGGGCTCTCGGGGAGCCCTGCCGCCCGGGTGCAGGACGCCCTGTTCCAGAGCGTGTCGGCCCGCTCCGGCGGGCTGAGCACGGTGAACGTCGGGGCCCTGCCGCTGGTCTCGCTGCTGTCCCTGATCGTGCTGATGTTCATCGGCGGTTCGCCGGGCTCCTGCGCCGGCGGCGTCAAGACGACGACCCTGGCGCTGTGGTGGGCGCGGTTCCGCGGGGCGTTCCGCGGCAGCTACCGCACGCTGCTCGGGGGACGCTACATCCCCGAGGAGATCGGGCGCAAGGTCACGCTGCTGCTGGGGCTGGCCCTGACGTGGAACCTCCTGGGGCTGATGGTGCTGTCGGCCACCGAGCAGGCCCCCCTGGAGCAGGTCCTGTTCGAGCAGGTCAGCGCGTTCGGCACCGTCGGGCTCTCCACCGGGCTCACCCCGGAGTTGTCCACGGCGGGCAAACTGTGGGTGATCCTGAACATGTTCCTCGGGAGGCTCGGCCCGATCACCATCGCGCTGAGCACGGTCAGGCCCGACAAGAGCAACCTCCAATACCCGGAAGGCAGGGTGATGATCGGATGAAACACAAGAAGAAACGCATCGCTGTCATCGGTCTGGGGCTCTTCGGCAGCTCCCTGGCGCGGCGCCTCGTGCAGGACTGCGAGGTGCTGGTGATCGACTCCAGCCAGGCCGTCATCAACGAGATCGCCGACGAGGTCCACATGGCCCTGCGCGCCGACGCCCGGGACTATGCGAGCCTGGCCGCGGTCATCAACGAAGAGTTCGAGGAGGTGGTCGTCTGCATCGGCGAGCAGCTCGAGGCGAGCATCCTGTGCGTGCTCCATCTCAAGAAGCTCGGGGTCCGCGCGGTCCACGCCAAGGCCATCAACGAGGATCACGGGCGGATCCTCAAGGCCGTGGGCGCTTCCAACGTCGTCTTCCCCGAGACGGAGTCGGCCCAGCGCCTGGCCCGCCTGATCGTCAATCCGAATCTGATCGATTTTGTGGAGCTCTCCGACGAGATCAGCGTCATGGAGGTGATCCCGCCGCCGAGCTTCCGGGGCCGGACGCTGCTGGACCTGAACCTGCGCCACCACTTCCAGGTCACCGTGATCGCCGCCAAGGACGGCGGCACCGGCCAGACCCTCCTGATCCCGGCGATGGACCTCGTGGTCGGGGAGGGCACCTCCCTGGTCGTGCTGGGCCGCTCCGACGCCATCGCCGCGCTGCAGAAGCACGAATAGCCCTCCTTGGCGCGGCTTTGGCCAGCGGCCGTCCGCGCGGCTTTGGCCGCCCACGTTCCGGGGGCGGAATTTGCCGGGTTCCCCCGGCGGTGATAAAAATCGGGTCCATGAGGCACCCCGTCTCCCGGGCACAGCGCCGGGTCCACCACTTCTTCCGGCACCCCACCGCCAGCCAGCTCCTCATCCAGTGGTTCGTCGGCCTGATCCTGCTGGGCACGGTGCTGCTGAGCCTGCCGTTCTCCCACGCCGCCGGCGCCGTCTCCCCCCTCGACGCCCTGTTCACGTCCACCTCCGCGGTGTGCGTCACCGGCCTGGTCACCGTGGACACGGGGACCGCCTACACGCTGGTCGGCCAGTGGATCATCCTGGGCCTGATCCAGCTGGGCGGCCTCGGGATCCTCACGTTCCTGGCCCTGGCCCTCAGCGCCATGGGGCGTCGCATGGACCTGCAGTCCAAGGCCGCCGTCGAGGACTCGCTGTACCAGGGGAACGTCGCGGCCCAGTTCTCGGACAACTTCCGGCGCATCGTGAAGGTGGTGGCGCTCATCGAGCTGGTCGGCGCCCTGGCGCTGCTGGTGGCGCTGCTGCCCGGGCACGCGGTCGGTCACTCGCTCTACAGCGCGATCTTCCACTCCATCTCGGCGTTCTGCAACGCCGGCTTCTCGGTGTACCCGGACAGCCTCGAGGGCCTGCGGGGCAACCCCCTGTTCCTGGGCACGATCATGCTGCTGATCTTCATGGGCGGCATCGGCCACGCGGTGCTGGGCGAGCTCGCGCTCGCGGTCCGGTTGCGCTGGGCCGGCCGTCGCACCGGGGCTTCGCCCCACCGCTTCTCGCTCAACGCGAAGATCGCGCTCAAGGTCAGCCTGGGGTTGATCGTCATCGGCGCGCTGCTGATCGGGTTTTCCGGGACCACGTCGGGGGATCCCGTCGAGCGGGCCTCGGAGGCTCTGTTCCAGAGCGTGTCGGCCCGTACGGCGGGCTTCAACTCCGTGCCCGTCGGACAACTGCCCCTGGGCTCCCTGTTCGTCCTGGTCGTGCTGATGTTCATCGGCGGCTCGCCGGGTTCCTGCGCCGGCGGCATCAAGACGACCACGCTGGCGGTGTGGTGGGCGCGCTTCGTGGCCACGTTCCGCGGGGACTTCCGCGCCGTGCTCGGGAGGCGCTACATCCCCGAGGAGATCGGCCGCAAGGTGACCATGCTCATCGGGCTGGCCCTGGCCTGGAACCTGATCGGCGTGCTCGTGCTCTCCTGGACCGAGGATGCCACGCTCT
>PHBF01000265.1 GCA_002841905.1 Deltaproteobacteria bacterium HGW-Deltaproteobacteria-17 | reverse complement strand
CTGTGGCGCGTTCCCGGCCTCGAACCCGCCGGTGAACTGAGGGGACATCAGGGAGCCGTGCACGGCGTGGCTTTCTCGCCGGATGGTACAAGGGTGGCCGGGGCAGGACGTGACAGGACGGTCCGAATCTGGGAGCCGGGCGCGACCGGGGATCCGCTGGTGATCACCGGACACGATGCGGTGGTCCGGAATGTGGCCTTCTCTCCCGAAGGCAGGCGGATCGCCACGGCCTCCTACGACAAGACCGTCCGCATCTTCGACGCATTCAGCGGTGCCCGGCTGCATGAGCTTCAGGGACACGATGACGAGGTGCTGCAGGTGGGGTTCTCCCCGGATGGACGGCGGATCTTCAGCGCCGGCTGGGATCGCACGGTGCGCCTCTGGGAGGCTGACGGCACCCCGGTCATGGCCATCGACGGACATGCCCAGGCGGTCTGGGGAGGCGCGTTTTCAAGGGACAGCCGGTTCCTGGCCACGGCCGGCGAAGACGGCGCGGTCCGCCTATGGGAGCTCGTCGCCCCGATGCCGTCGTTTTATGAGCCCGGCCAGGGCTACCTGTGGAGCATCGTCCATTCCCCTGACGGGAAGGAGCTGGCCACGGCCGGTGCCGACGGCACGGTCCGCCTGTGGAATGCCAGGGACGGGCTCCTGAAGCGGCGGCTGGAGGGCACCCGTGATCTGGTGGGAGAGATCGCGTACTCGCCCGACGGTCGGAGGCTTGCCAGCGCGGGCTACGACGGGCTGGTCCGGATCTTCGATATCGCCGGCGGCCATGGCCCCATGATTCTCAAGGGGCATGCGGGCTTCGTCCGCTCGGTGGCGTTCTCGCCCGACGGGGCGGAACTGGCAACGGCGGGGGCCGACGGGATGGTTCGCGTGTGGAACGCCAGGGACGGGCTCCTGCTGGCCGGGCTTGGCAAGTCCGGTGGAACCGCTGTGCGCCGGGTCGTGTTTTCGCCCTCCGGAAAACTCCTGGCGTCCGCCTGCGGAGACGGTCATGTGCGGCTCTGGAATCCGCGCTCCCAGACCCTGGTGCGGGAGATCCCGGTTGGAAGAGACATGGTGGCGGGGCTCGCCTTCTCACCGGACGGGGGACAGTTGGCGGCCGCCGGCATGGACGGCACCATCGCGCTGATCGATCCGGCCACCGGCGAGGTGCAGAAGCGCCTGCGTCGCAGTGAACAGGGCATCTACACCGTGCGCTGGTCGCCCGACGGACGTCAACTCGCGGCCACCGGCGATGACAGTGCGGTGACCGTTTGGGACACGGTCAGCGGCCGGCCAAAAATGGTATTCCTCCTTGGACAGTCCGTGATGGCAGCGGACTTCTCGCCGTCGGGGAGGTTCCTGGTGATCGCGGATTCCGCGGTGGCCCTGACAATCCCGGTGGAGTTCGGCGCCCTGGCGGCGGATCCCCGGGTGCTGCTCCAGCAGGCGCAGCAGGACGCCGGCATGGTGCTCAAGGGCTTCAACCTGGTGCAGGAGCCCTGAGCTGCCTGAACAGGTGTTTTTGCTTTTCAAAACGCCCGCAAGGGAGAAAGATCAACATGAAGAGCTTCCATCACCATGCCCTTGACGTTCTCCTGGTGCTGTTGACCGTCTGCGGGTGCTCTCCACCCACTGGGAACGGATCACGGACGACACGTTCCGCCGCTCCGGTCACCCTGGACATCGGCGCCTTCACCGGCGGGCTGCCAGCCTGCCTGCTCGTCACGGACGCCACGGGCCGGATCGTCACGCGGGCCGGGGGTGAGCGCTGCGCGCAGCGGTTTTCTCCCTGTTCGACCTTCAAGATTCCGAACAGCCTGATCGGCCTGGAGACCGGCGCGCTGACCGACGCTGCCACGGTGATCCCCTGGGATCGGGACCGGTACCCGCAGCAGGCGTGGTGGCCGCCGGCCTGGACCGACCGGGTGCACGACCTGCGCTCGGCGTTCGCCAACTCGTTCGTGCCCTACTACCGGGCGCTGGCCGTGCGCATCGGCCGCGAGGCGATGGAGCGACATCTGAAACGGTTCGGGTACGGGAACATGGCCATCGGCGCCGGCCTCGACTCGTTCTGGCTCGACGGCACGCTGCAGATCTCCGCCGAGGAGCAGGTGCGGTTCCTGCGGGACTTCCATTTTGGCCGCCTGGGCATCTCCGCACGGTCCACCGCCATTGTCAGGGAGATTCTGGTGCACGAAAGGTCCGGGGAATACGTGCTTAGGGCAAAGACCGGCACCGGCGGGGGCGAGGCGGGGATGCCGGCCATCGGCTGGATTGTAGGCACCGTCGAGCGTGGAACGGACGTTCACTTTTATGCGTTCAACGTCTCCGCCCCGACGACCGCAGCGATCGAGCGCCAGTGGCGCTTCGGCGTCCTCCGTGACATGCTGTCGAAGCTGGGCTTGTGGCCGCGCATTGAAAAATGACGCCGTCACAGGTATACTTCCTGGGCCCTGAAACGCCTCCCCCCGGAAAGACAGTGATGCACCCCTATCATTTCTTCATGCACGGACTCTGGATGCTCATGGTTTTCGTGGCCTCCTGCGCAGAAGCCGACCTGCAGCGCCGTTGCGAGCGGGGCACGCCGCAGCCCTCGCGCCAGGTGCTGCGCTGCGCCGCCGAGTACGAAGCCCAGGCCGCCCGTCCCCAGGATTCGGCGCTGCCGGGGGCGTACACGGTCAAGACCATCATCGACCAGGCCAACGGAGACGCCGTCCATTTCCTCGACACCAACACCTACCCCATGCACAAGGCCTTCGCGGTGGATCATCTTCAGTATCCGCCCGATGGTCCGTTCGTCAACGAGTACTTCTACCCCCAGCGGCGCTTCCTCCTCGGCTCGGTGACGTACTACGAGGAGCCCGGCATCTGGGCCTACGAGCTGGCGCCCTATGACACCGCCTCCAACGACATGATCGCGCTGGCGTTCCGGCGGATCGCGGGCGCGGCTTTCTTTGGCGGCGCATTGCGGTTCCACCCCACCTCCGAGGCCCAGGCGCAGCGCGCGGCCGAGCTGCCCGCGGACGTGCCCATGGTGACCACCGAGGCGCTGCAGGCGGGCATGTCATTCCAGCCGCTGACCCTCGGCGAGACCTGCGGCCGGGTGCACGTCACGACGGCGGCCAACCTGCCCTTTGCGGTGCTGGGGCCCCGGGATCTGGTCGTGCTCGACCGTGCGTCCAACGACCTCGTCGCCGTCGGCGGCCTGGTCGTCTCCGAGTTCCAGGCACCCCTGGCGGACGCGAACCTGCGCGCCTCCCGGCGCCCGACGCCTTATCTGGCGCTGAAGAACGCATCCGAGGTTTTCGAGCCCCTGCGCAACCAATGGGCCTGCCTGACGGTGGACGCCTTCCAATGGCAGGTGACCGCGGTCACCGAGGCGGAGGCCGACGCGTGGTTCGCGGCGCATCCGGCCCCCGTCGTGACCGTGCCTGCGCTGAATCTCACGGTGACCGATCTGGTCGACGTCGATGATCTGGGTCGTGGCGATGTCGGGTTCGCTGGCGGTACGGCGGCGAACTACGGCGAACTGCGGGGCATCGGCGGTGACGTGACCGTGCCCGACGGCTTTGTGATCCCGATGGCGGAATATCAAATCTTCACCGTGGACACCGGTCTCAGGGACAGCCTGATCCAGGTGACCACGGATCCGTCCTGGGACGATCCGACATTCCGCCGTATCATCGTGGATGGTTTGCCGCAGTCGATGGAGGATCTCTCCGTGCAGGCCGACCTGGTCGCCCGCGTCGAGGCCCGCATCGTCTTGGAGTTCCCCGGCGGGAAGGTGCGCTTCATCCCGTCCACCAACGCCGAGGACCTCGTCGGCGTCGCCTCCTCCGGACTCCATGAAACCGCGGTCGTCGATCCCGCGGACCCGGAGGCGACCGTGGAGCGGGCGATCCGCACGGTGTGGGCCAGCCTGTGGAGCCTGCCCGCCGTCGAGGAGCGCGAGCGGGCCTCGATCCCGCAACTGGACGTGGGCATGGCCATCCTCGTGCAGCCCGTCGCCGACGGGGAGTCCGCCGGCGGCGTGGCCGTCACCGCCAATATGTACGACCCGGCGCCCGGCGGCGAGGACGCCTTCATCGTCAACGCCCAGCTGGCGGAGGGTAGCGTGGCGCAGCCTGCCCCCGGCGAGCTCGTCGACTCCCTCGTCTACTACTATTTCCATAACGGGCAGCCAGCGACCTACTACGCGCACTCGAGCCTGGTGCCTGAGGGTGGGACCGTGCTCACGCGCTTTGAAATGTTCCAACTCGGACGCGCCCTGGACGCGATCCGGAGCCACTTCCGCACGATTTTCACTCCGCCGGCGGGCTACGGAGCCCTCCCGATGGAAGTGGAGTGGAAGGTGGTGCCCGACGAAGTCGGAGACGGCACCCACATCGAAATCACACAGGCCCGGCCGTATCCGGGACGGGGAGAATGATCATGCGAAACCTGCTTCGATTTGCCTTCGCGCTCGCCCTCAGCCTGGCCCTCGCGGCCTGTGACGACGGCACCACCTCCACAAACAACGCGAACAACGTCAACAACGTCAACAACGTCAACAACGTCAACAACGTCAACAATCTGCCAGGTCCCCTGGGCGGTGAGCTGGTCCTCGAGGAATATGAGATGATCGGCGGCCATTACAGCCGGCTGACCGGGGTCATCGGCGAGGGCGGGTTCCCGGTATGGCAGGAGGAGACCCT
>PHBF01000264.1 GCA_002841905.1 Deltaproteobacteria bacterium HGW-Deltaproteobacteria-17 | reverse complement strand
TGGATGTACTCGGGCAGGTCGAACGTGGAGGCGTCCTCGTTCATGGTCGTGCAGAACCGGAAGTCCGCGTGGGCATGGATGCGCAGCCCCGCGACGACGCTCTCGACGTAGCGCCGGTAGTCGAACAGCGGCGCCAGCGAGGCCCACGCCTTCTCGCTCATCCGGTTGCCCTCGTCGAGGATGCACACGCCGCCGGTGATCACCGCCGTCAGCAGCGCCGAGGCGACGTACTTCAGTTCGTTGGCGCCGGCGAGCACCGGCTGCACGATGAGATCCTCGGGGCGCGTGTCCATGGTCGCCTGGAAGAAGAACACTTCCTGGCCCCGGGCCGCGGCGGCCGTATAGGCAAGCGTGGTCTTCCCCGTTCCCGGAGGGCCGATGATGCGCGGCGCCAGCGGCAGGTCCGAGGGGTCGACGACCATCCAGGCCGCCTGCACCTGCCGCAGCAGGTCCGTGCGCCCGGCCCAGGCGACCTCCATCTTTACGGGGAGGGCCAGCTCCAGACGGACTCCATCGATCATGATTGAACGTGCGGTGGACGATGACATGGCTGCGCATCATAGGCATTTTTTCCTGCAAAGCAAGCTGAGCGGGCGTTTACATGCAACTCTCATGTATGATATGCTGGTTGTTGCGGCTCGAAAAGCCGCAGGCGAGTCTCATGGGTTTTGATCTGAAACAGCAATTGAACATCACACAACGGCTTGAGCACCGCCTCGTGATGACCCAGCAGATGCAGCAGGCCATCTCGATGCTGCAGTTGTCGCACCTGGAGTTGATCGAGCAGATCAACGAGGAATTGCTGGAAAATCCCATCCTGCAAGAGGCCGACGACGCCTCGGGCGACGACACCGAGGGCCGCGACTCCATGGAGCTTCCCGCCGTCGGTGACGCCGATGATCCCGTGGCCACGCCCGACGACGATGTCCGGCTCGAGAGCGAGCGGCTCGAGAGCGAGGCCTCCGGCGTGGACGACCTCCTCGCGGAGGTCCCGTCCTCGGAGAGCCTGAGCCTGGAGCAGGAGAACAGCCTGCGGGAGGACGTCGAGTGGAACGCCTACGTGGCCGACTCCGTGAACTACACCCCGGACCAGGGCATGTACGACCCGTCCGCCCTCGAGGAGTGGGTGCCGCCGGAGAACCGTCTCTCGAGCAAGCCCACCCTGGCCGAACACCTGCTGTGGCAGATGCAGGTCTCTGATTTCAGTTCCCATGAGCGGGCCGCCGCCGAGTTCATCATCGGCAACCTCAACGCCGACGGCTACCTGACCTCGATCACCGTCGAGGAGATCGCCCAGAAGACGAACCTGCTCGTGGAGACCGTCGAGCGCACGCTCGCGAAGATCCAGCAGTTCGATCCGGTGGGCGTGGGTGCGCGCAGCCTCGTCGAGTGCCTGCTGATCCAGGCCCAATACTACGGCACGGTGGACCCGGTGATGGAGACGATCCTGGCGCGGCACCTTCGGGAGCTCGAGCGCAAGGACTACGGCACCATCGCCCGCGTGCTGAAGATCCCCGTCGAGGAGGTGCTCGAGACCGTCAAGGCGATCCTGGTCCTCGATCCGCACCCGGGGCGGGCCTACGGCTCGGAGGACGTCAATTACATCGTTCCCGATGTGTACATCTACCGCCAGGGAGACGACTACCAGGTGTCGCTCAATGATGACGGCATGCCGCGGCTGCGGCTGTCCCAGAAGTTCATCAACACCCATGACCAGGCGGCCGTGAAGGAATACATCGAGCAGAAGAAGCGGCACGCGAAGTGGCTGATCCAGGCGATCCAGATGCGCCAGGAGACCATCCTGCGGGTGACCCGCAGCATCCTGAAGTTCCAGCGTGATTTCTTTGATTTTGGACCAAGCCGTCTGCGGCCGCTGACGCTGCGCGAGGTCGCCCAGGACGTGGAGCGGCATGAATCGACCGTGTCGCGGGTGACGACGAACAAATACGCCCATACCCCCCATGGGTTGTTTGAGTTGAAATATTTCTTCCGCAACGCGGTGACCCGCACCGACGGGGACGACGTGGCGTCGGAAGTGGTCCGGAGCAAAATCAGGACCCTGGTGGAGGCCGAAAATCCCAAGAAGCCGATGAGCGACCAGGAAATCGTCTCGGCGCTGGCCCGCGAGGGGATTGAAATCGCGCGCCGGACGGTACAGAAATATCGCGAGCAGTTGGGAATTTTGAACTCCTCGCAGAGAAAACGCTTTTTTTGAGGGTTCAGGTCTTGCCATGGAGGATTTGAACCCTATGTTGCACCAGCCCGCCGCGGGCGGGACCTAAGGAGGACAATATGCAGATTGACATCACCTTCCGCCGCATGGATCCCTCAGACGCTCTGCGCAACTATCTGACTGACAAGATGGGTCGCATCCGCAAGTTCCTGGCACGCCCGTCGCATGCGCACGTCGTGCTGACCTCGGAGCGTTTCCGAAACAAGGCGGACATCACGCTCACCCTCAACAACGGGCTCTTCGTGAAAGGGGTGGACACTTCCGACGACATGTACTTCTCGATCGACCAGGCGCTGACGCGCATCGAGAAGCAGTTGCGCAAGTACAAGGAAAAGATCCAGAGCCACAAGCCTGCCCCGGCCCCGGCCCTGATGCTGACCGACCACACCCTCGAGGCCGACCTCGACACCGACTTCGTCGACGATGATCTGGAGCCGGCCGCGGAGGAGAACCAGAAGGTGGCCGTCCCCGAGTCTCCGCGCAAGATCGTGTCCTCGTCGGAGATCTCCGTCGAGCCGATGGACGTCAACTCCGCGCTGATGCAACTGGAACTGCAGAACTCCCACTTCTTCCTCTTCGTGAACGCCCAGACCAAGACGCTCAACGTCGTGTACCGGCGTGAAGACGGCGCCTTCGGCGTCATCGAGACCAACCGGTAATCACCGCGGACGCTCTCCTCAAGGAAAAGACAACCGAGCCACCGGACAGGCGGAGGATCCTTCTCCCCCGGGGGACCTGCGCATCGTTCCCACGGAACCACACCGGTTTTCCGGGCGACAGGTTTTGACGCGTCGTGTCATCGCGGACCGCGTCAAGGAATTGACTCACCGCGTCATAACTCATTGAAAATATTCAACATTTTAACATCCAGCAGGTTGACGGAGCGGAGCCCATCGGCTACAGTCCCCTGCGGTCATGCCGTTCTCTGTTTTCGCCGCAGCTCTGGATTCGAGGCGCTCATGAAATTATTTATCCTTTCGGCTGTACTCGGGTGGTTCGCGGTGGCGTGCTCCTGCGAGTCGGTCAACTCCATCCGGATTGAATCCCCGGCGCCGGGCTCGTTCTTCGCCGCAGGCCAGGACGTCGAGGTCGTGATCACCACCAAGGAGAGCCCGGTCATCGTCAACGGCACCCGGTACAGCGGCAAGTCGTTCACGGCCGTGCTTCCGCCGGTCGATGGCCTGGGCTTCATCAAGGCCTCCAGGAAGGGCGACCCCCTGTTCTCCGTTCGTTCCTACCTGCAGGGGGTGTTCCGCGACATCGCCGACTTCCAGTCGGAGACGGTGCAGACGCGCCTGGGCATCGACATCCTGCAGAACCGCGAGGTGTCGTTCGCCTCGATCTGCGAGGAGATGATGGCCGGCGAGGAGCTCGTCTCCTACATGGACAACCCCATCGTGGTGGAGACCGAGATCGCGTTCATCCCGGTGACCATCGAGATCACGACCACCTCGGTGGTGGCCGGATCCATCGAGGTCACCATGCGCTTCGAGGGGGACACGTTGTACTTCCACTCCCGGCTGAGCAACGTGCTCATCTATTACAATTCCAAGGCGGCCGGCATCTCGGGGTCGGGCCAGGCCCTCTACGACTGGATGGAGATCGACGGGGAGCTGGTCCTGGCCGTGGGCGACTCGGACCTGATCAACATGAGCGCGACGGCTTCGGCGCCGCACATCACCGACGACGGCGGCGTGCCCGAGGAGGCGTTCGGCCTGATCATCGACAAGCTCGACGTGGCCGTGCAGGACGCGATCATCGTCACCACGCGCAACTCCTCGCGCATCGTCTTCAACACCATGATGTCCACCCTGGTTCCCCAGGTGGTCCTGGAGTTCGAGAACCCGATCCTGCAGGAGACCCGGGCGCAGAGCATGGACATCCTCGACGGGAACATCCAGCTGGCCTACGAGACGAAGATCCAGGCCCAGACGCCCCTGCTGGCCGGGCCCGGTGCGGGCGTGCTGGAGCGTTCCCACCGCGACGCCGAGCGCGAGGACGGCATGTCGATCACGTTCGGGTCTGCCCTGGTCAACCAGATCGCCTTCGCCATGTGGGACGCCGGAAACGCCAACGGGAAGGTCTATACCAAGCAGCAGCTCTACGACCTGGGCATGGAGAAGCTCGGAGGCTACTACGACCGGCTCAAGACCTCGCAGATCGACCTGCTGCTGCCGCCGGTCCTGGAGTGGGACGAGACGGGGCCCTGGCTGGTCATCGGCGGCATCGAGATCACGATGAAAATGGACGGCGCCGAGGACACCATGGCCCACACCGCCGGGCGCGTGCCGATCTACTTCGAGCAACGCGAGAACGCCATCGTGCTGCTGCGGGACGAGGGCCGGGAGGTCATCTTCTATGATGTCGGCTTCAACCGCATGTCCGACCTGGTCGACCCCGCCAAGGTGGTGCGCCTGCTGACCACGGCGGTGCCCGGCGTCGTCTCGGATCTG
>PHBF01000263.1 GCA_002841905.1 Deltaproteobacteria bacterium HGW-Deltaproteobacteria-17 | reverse complement strand
CCGATGGCTGCTGCATCGTCGGCCTCGATCCCGGGCCACTCTCCCCGGAGCAACTGCGGGAGCTCTGCGGTCGCTTCGATCACGTGCGGGCGGGGTGCCGCTGGCTGGCCAATCCCCGGGCGGAGCCGGTCGAGCTCCCTGCGGAGCTGGCTCCGGTGGCAGATCTCCTCTCCCAGTGGGAGCGCTCCGGTGAACTGACGCGTGAAAAGCACTGGTGGGAGAGCACCGTCCATCTCCTGGAGCGGGCGGGGGAGGCGATCTCCTACCGCGTAAGCACCGACGGGATCATCGAGTACATCAGTCCGCAGATCACGGACTATGGCTTTCCGGACCCCAGGGAGGTCATCGGAACGCCCTATTCCCGCTTCGTCCACCCCGACGACTTCCTTCAACTCGCGAACAACTTCGCGGACCTGAAGGATCACCCCGAGCGGGTGATCTCCTTCCGGGTGCGCAACACCGAAGGGGAGACCTTCGCGCTGCGGACCCTGTCACGCCTGGTCCAGGATCCCGAGGGCAACCACAAGCTCGTCGGGCTGATGCGGGACGTGTCCCGCGAGGAGCGGGCCGTCGGGATGCTCGAGCAAGCCAACCGCCTGGGTTCGGTGCTGCACCAGACCTCGGGCGTGCTCTTCGGCGCCGCCTCCATGGAGGATCTGGCCGCCTCCGTCTGCCGGATCATCGTCGAGGATGACCAGCTCGCCCTGGCCGCGGTGCTGGATCTCGACCGGCCTGGCACGGTCATGGGGTCCTGGCATCACCGCACCGCGAGGGACTGCCGGGACTTCTTCCCGCGCGATTTCCTGGAATTTCTCGCCCGGATCCCGGTCACCGGCACCGTCGTTTTTCAGCAGCTGGACAGGGACGCCTCCTTCACTCAATTCTGGCCGCATTTGGGAAAAACCCAGTTGTCCGGCCTGATCATGCTGCCCCTGTTCAGGCCCGGTCGCAGGTTCTCGGGCATCCTGTGCGTGTTCACCGAACATACCGGTCCCTTCGAGCCGGGCACGATCCGGCTGCTCGAGGAGCTGGGCCTGTTCCTGACGCACGGCATCCTGGCGATCTTCGACCGCACCGAGATGGAGCGCACCCACGAGGCGCTGGCCATCAGCGAGGAGCGGTACCGGCACATCCTCGACAACGTGCAGGACGTCATCTATTCGTTCAACTCCGACAGCGTGCTCACCTTCGTCGGCGGCAACGTCCGGGAGTTGTTCGGCGTGGAGGCCGATCAATTGATCGGCCAGCATTTCGTGGCCATGGCGCAGCTGTTTCCGGATCTGGATCCCGGCTTCTTCGAGAAGTACCAGCGCATGTTCGACGAGGCCACGGCGGGCCTCAGGCCTTCGATCGAGTATGAGATCCCCGTCTCCACGGGGGGCTACGAGCGGGTGCTCGAGGTCCACGAGCGCATCCACTACGGGGACACCGGAGACCTGCTCGGCTCCACCGGCGTCATGCGCGACATCTCCGAGCGTCGTCGTGCGATCAAGCAACTGGAGCGCAGCGAGGCGAAGTACCATGCGCTGTTCGAGTTGTCCGCCGACGCCGTCTTCATCGAGACCATCGACGGGGACATCCTCGAGTGCAACGAGGCCGCGGTCCGCATGTACGGCTTTTCGCGTGAAGAACTGCTGCGGCTCTCCGCGCACAACCTGGTCACCGAGAAGACCATCGAGAGCTTCCCCAGGCTCGTCGAGCAGCAGATGGCCACCGGCGGCTTCTTCATCGAGGCCGAGGGCCGGCGCAGGGACGGCACGATCTTCCCCACGGAGGTGGCGGCCCGCGTGTTCGAGTTCGAGGAGCGTCCGCTGCTGGTGGTCTCGGTCCGGGACATGACCGACCGTCGACGGCGTGAGCAGGATCGCATGATCGTGGAAAAACGGTTGCGCCAGGGGCAGCGCGTGGAGAGCCTGTCGATGCTCGCGTCCAAGCTGGCTCATGACTTCAACAACCTGCTCGTGGGCATCCTCGGGAACGCCTCCCTGGGTCTGATGGACGTCGCCGAGGCCGACCCGATCCGCCTCAACCTCCAGGAGATCGAGCGTGCAGCCGAAGAGGCCGCCGGTCTCTCCCGCCAACTCCTTGCCTATGCCGGAGGATGGAAGCCTCGGCTGGTGCCGGTCGATCTCTCCGAGGTGATCTCGGGGCAGGCCGAGTTGTTTTCGGCGACCCTGCCCGAGCGCATACGCATGATCTACCGCCTCGAGGCGTCCCTGCGCCCGGTGATGGCCGATCCGGAGCAGTGTACGGCCCTGGTCTCCCACCTGTGCAGCAACAGCCTCGACGCCATCGGGGAGCGCTCAGGGATGATCACCGTGTCCCTGTACGGTTGCGAGGCGCTGTCGGAGAACCCCCAGTTCGTGCTCATGCCCGAGAGCGCCTGTGATCGGGGGCCTTTCGCCTGCCTTGAGATCGCCGACAGCGGAAAAGGCATGGACGCAGCCGTGCTCGAGAAGATCTTTGATCCGTACTTCTCCACCAAGGCCAACGCCGCGGGCATGGGCCTGGTCGCCGTCATCGGCATCGTGCGCAGCCACAACGCCGTGCTGCAGGTGTCGAGCCTCCCCGGCCAGGGCACCGTGTTCCGCATCTTCTTCCCCTACTGCGAGCCCGACAAGGTTCCGGTTCCCGTGGAACCGCTTTCCGAGCCACGGCATCCCGGCGGAGCCGCGCCCAGGGTGCTGATCATCGACGACGACCTCTGGGTCCGCAACGTCGTGAGCCGCACCCTGAACCAGGCCGGCTACGAGTGTCTGAAGGCCTCCGACGGCCCCAAGGGGCTGGAGGCGGCCCGCGCCCTGCTCTCCGAACTGTCCCTGGTCGTGCTCGACCTGCATCTGCCGGGCCTGTCGGGGCAGGAGGTCTTCCTCCAGCTGCGGCGCATGCGCCCGGATCTGCCGGTCCTGATCTCCAGCGGCTGGTCCGAGTCCCTCGAGCCGTTCTGGGATCCCGAGGTCACTCCGCCGGCCGACTACCTGCCCAAGCCCTACCGACCGCAGCAGCTGCTGGAGTACGTCTCCCGCATCCTGGGTCCGCCGCGGGGCGACGAGCCTTCCACCTGAACTTGCGGGATGAGATTCCTGATCCGGTGCACTGGATTCAGAAGGGCTTCCTGGGAGTCATGGGCAGGCCCACGTGTTTCTATCGGGGGTCGGCCACGCAGCGGAAGCCCAGCGCCCTCGAGTAGAAGTCCTGCGCCAGGAGCAGGCGGTGGGAGACGCGCAGGGACATGGGCGGATCGAGGTAGGAGCCACCACGGATGATAAAGAACGGCTGCCTGGGGGCCTTGGGGGGCGGCCCGGCGAGCGGGGGGGGCGCGTGTCCGGCCTGGAGGCGACGGGGATCGGACTCCTGATCCCAGGGGCGGCGGGACGAGGAGGTCCATTCCCAGACGTTGCCCGCCTGATCCAGCGTGCCATAGGGGCCCGCGCCGGGGGGACGTGCCCCCGTGGTGTCAGGACCGTCCGGCTTCAGGCAACCGGCGAAGTTGGCCCGCTCGCAGGTGGGTGCCTGCTCGCCCCAGGGGAAGGTGCGTGCGTCCACACCGCGGGCGGCCTTCTCCCACTCCTCCTCGGTGGGCAGGCGCTTCTTGGCGAAGGCGCAGAAGGCGGAGGCGTCCTCCTGGTTGACGCAGGTGATCGGCGCGGAGGCAGGCTTTCCGGCCTGGTCGCATCGCGGCTCCGGGCAGTGCCCGGCCCGTCGGCAGGCTTCCCAGGCCTCGACCGTGACCTCGTCACGATCCATGAAGAAATCCTGGGTGCGGCTCTGCACCTGCGGGCGCTCCAGGGAGAGCCCTCGGTTGGAGCCCATCAGAAACTCCCCGGCAGGGATGTGGACCATCCCGGCTGGCGGCACGAGGGCGGCACCGGACGGGGAGGGCGGGGCGTCGACGCACTTGCGGTTGCGGCAGATCCTGCCGGATCCGCACTCGGTGTTGCGGGTGCACTCGCCCCAGTTCCTGCGAAGCAGCGAGTCCTCCTCCCGTTCGGTGCAGGCGCCCGAAGACAGCGTGACGAGGATGGCCAATCGGACAAGCGTGGAAGTCTGCATGATCGGCAGGATTTACTCTTCGCGGCGGACTTCGTTGGCCTGGAACACCTGGGGGGTGCAGGGCGTGGTGAGGACGGTGGAGGTCCCCGGGTCCCAGGTGCCGGTGCAGTCAGGGAGGTTCAGGAGGTTCTGGCAGTCCGCGGGCGTGGTGCCGTCGTAGGGGTTGTAGTCGATACAGACGCGCAGCGGCGCACTGACGCTGGTGTTTCCGACGTTGTCGGTGGCCTTGACCGCGATGCAGGCCCAGCCTTCGGCGATGTTGTTGGCCCGGGCGTCAAACTGGATGCCCGTGCAGTGGAGGGCGCTGGAGGCGTTGAAGGGGGGGAGACCGTAGATCGCGGGCTCGGTCTTGTCATAGGTGTACCAGATCAGCACGTCGAGATCGTTCTCGACCACCGGACACAGCGCGTCGGGCGGGTCGGTGGCCACGCCCCAGGCCTGGCAGGGCGGGGGAAGCACGGGGGTCACGTCGTCCCAACGGTAGTCGGCTCCGCCGCCGGGATCGAGAGGAACCATGTTCAATTTCAGCGTCTCGCGGGGATCCCCGGAGACCGTGATGGTGGGGATCAGGTTCGGATTGATGTTGTTGCAGATGCCGTCGCCGTTCATGTCCACGATCAGGGGGAGGCGGGCGTCGTCGAGGATGAAGATCTCCAC
>PHBF01000262.1 GCA_002841905.1 Deltaproteobacteria bacterium HGW-Deltaproteobacteria-17 | reverse complement strand
CAATCCCTGCTGGGCGACGCTGCCGATCTCGATGATCGTCCTCGACACCACGACCGCCTACGGCGGGACCGACAAGTCCCAGGGCGCGATCGACTCCGCCCAGATGGGATGGATCGAGGACAGGCTCGCCTACTACAGCAACCAGAACCGTGCGATCATCATCATGAGCCACCATCCGGCGAACACGATCCCCGACCAGGGGACCGCCCTGGTCAACCTCCTGCGGCAGTATCCGCACGTCGTGCTGCACGTGGTCGGTCATGGACACATCAACCGTGTCTACGCCCACCCGCCCGACGCCGGACAGTCCGTGGAGAACGGTTACTGGGAGGTTCAGGTGCCTTCGACGCTGGAGTGGCCCAACCAGATGAGGTACTACGAGATCGTGGACTACGGGGACGGCACCGGCGCGGTGTACGTGACGGTCGTGAACCTGGCCATCCCGGCAGGGTCGGTGGCCGAGGCTGGGCGCTTCTACTCCCTCGTCGACGTCCAGGAGGGTCGCGTCCCCGACGGCCTCCAGGGGGTGATCAACGACCGCAACGTCATCCTCCGCTTCGCCTGGCCCCCGGAGCTGCTGCCGGTGCTCGCCGCCATGCCGCGACGTCCGGTCGAGAGCCTGCATTTCCTGCCTTAGCGATTCATCGTCATCGTGATGGTTTCGGGAGCCCGGTCGGGTTCCGCAGGGGGGGATCCGCGTTCACTTGCCTGCCACCAGGATCGGGGAGAAGAGCAGGCTCGGGGTGCGCGTGCTCGAGGACATTTGCACGTCGGAGCCTGTGGCCAGGAGGTTCTGCCAGAAGGTCCTGTGATTGGCCGAGAGGTTGAGCTCGATCAAGGGATGGACGACGCGGCCGTCCTCGACCAGGAAGCCGCCCAGGCCCATGGAGAAGTCGCCCGTTGTGCCGTTGACGTTGCCGCCGATGAAGCGGTTGATCCACAGGCCGCGCTTCATGCGCGAGAGCAGCGTGGAGAAGTCGGCGGTGCCGGGGGCGATCACCAGGTTGGATGGGGAGCCGGTCGTGACGCCGCGGCCCAGCCGGGACCCGTAGTAGGTGTCGATGTAGAAGTTGCGCAGGATGCCGCCGTCGAACACGCTCATGCGGCGGGAGGCGAGGCCTTCGCCGTCGTAGGTCCGCGAGCCCAGACCGCGGATCAGGCCCGGGTCGTCGGTGATGGTCAGTTGGCCCGAGCCGATGGGGGTGCCGGCCAGGTCGGCGGCCCAGCTCTGCTTGTTGAAGATCGCCGAGCCGAACAGGGGATTGAGCAGACCTCCGAGAAGATTGCCGCAGGCGCGGTTCTCGATGAGGAGCTCGTAGCTTCCTGTGGGGATCTGTTTTGCGCCGATGGAGCGGAGGGCCCGCTCCCCGGCGTGGGTCCCGATGTATTCCGGGCTCTTCAGGTCCGCGAGGTGGCATGCCGCGGTGTAATCCCAGTCCGACGGGCGTCCCCCGTTGGGATCCATGACCGAGGCGGTCACCGAGATCGTGCAGGACGAGTCCTCCTCGGACGAGAAGAAGCCGTCGCTGTGGGCGATCACTCCCAGCGAATGGGAGTCGGCGAAGGTGGCGGCCGCGGAGATGCACTTTTCCGCGGCCTTCTGCCGGCACGCGGTATAGGCTGCCAGGGCCGCCTGTTTGCGCTTCTCGAGGGTGAGGTGCGCGATCCCGGGATCGGCCAGATCCAGGTCCGGCGGATTCTTCGGCGCATACAGGCCGGGTTCAGGCAGCTTCCGGTGGGGATCGGGCATCACCTGGCGGGTCAGGGCGATGGCCTCGGTGAGAAACGCCGCGAGGGATTCCGGACGCAGATCCGAGGTGCGGTGGACGGCGTAGCGCCCGTCGACGAAGAGCCTGACCGAGGCACCCATGGTGGTGCTGCCCTGGATCTCCTCCCACTGGTCGTCGCGGTGCACGACCTTTCGGGAGGTGGTCTTGCCGATGCGCACCGCGCAGGCGTCGGCCTTCCCCTTTTTGGCCATCTCGAGGATGCTCTCGGAAATCGGGGTCAATTGGGTGAGTTCCTGTTTGGACATGATGATCCCCCCGGTTTAACGGCGCGAGCCGCCGATGGTGATGGATGAAACGGCGCACGTCGGCATTCCAAGCCCCACGGGCACACCCTGTCCACGCTTGCCGCAGGTCCACGCGCCTTCGTCCATGGTGAAGTCGGTCCCGACCATGGTGACATTTTCCAGCACGCGCGGGCCGTTTCCGATGATGTTGATGTCCTTGATGGGCGTGGAGATCTTTCCATCCTCGATCAGGTATCCGTTCTTGATGTAGAAGGTGAAATCTCCGGCGCCGATGGCGACCTGCCCGTTGGTGAAGGTCTCGGCATAGATCCCGGTCTTCACCGAGGCGATGATGTCCGCCGGCTTGTGGGGTCCGGCGAGCATGTACGTGTTGCGCATGCGTGGAATGGGCATGTGGCGGAAGCTCTCTCGCCGACCGTTGCCCGTGGGGGACAGCGAGAAGTGCTCCGCGCTGATGCGGTCATGCAGGAACGTGCGGAAGATGCCGTTCTCGACGAGCACCGTGCGCTGGCTCTTCTCCCCTTCGTCGTCGGCATGGATCGAGCCGCGCAGCCCCGGAAGAGTGCCGTCGTCGACGATCGTGACGAACTCGGGCGCGATGCGTTGGCCGATCTTGTCGGTATAAATGGATGTCTTGGACTTCGCGAAGTCGGCTTCCATGCCATGGCCGATGGCCTCATGGAGGAGGATGCCGGAGCTGCCCGGGGCGAGCACCAACGGGTATTCGCCGGCAGGACCTGGGACGGCGTCGAACAACACGAGCGTGCGGCGAAGCGTCTCGGACACGATGCGCTCCCGGCGTTCCCTGGAGTAAAAGTCGAAGCCGGCGCGCGCGGAGCAGTTGTATCCGTTGGATTCAAGCCGGCCGTTGCGTTCGGCGGTGGCCATGACGCGCAGCATGGTCATGGGCTGTTCGTCGCGGAAGCTCCGGCCCAGGCTGTCCACATGAAAGATCGAGCTCTCCTCGTCATAGTAGCTCATGGCCACCTTGACCACTGAGGGGTTGCGCCGGATCTCCGCGTCGAGTCCCATCAGCAGGCTCACCTTGGGTTCGGGAGCGACGGTGGAGAACACCGGTCCGGTGGGGTAGTAAGACGGCAGCTTCGATGCGCGGTGGGGGGTTTTGGCGTGGGCAGGACTCCCGGCGGCCACCGCGGCGGCCATCTCTGCGGCGGCCAGAAGGCTCTCGGGATCGAGGCTCTCGGTGTAGGCGTACCCTGTTTGTCCCGAGTGTACGACCCGGATGCCGGCGCCAAGGTCGACGTTGGAGTAGGCGGAGTTGACCGTCGACTCCTCCAGCCCCAGGGCGAGCATCCGGCGGCGCTGGAAGAAGAGGTCGCAATAGGAACCACCTGAGGACATGGCCTTGTCGAAGATCCTGGCCAGCAGGGCCTCCGAGATCGCGTCAGTCCAGTGTCCGGTGGTGTTTTTCGGTGTGGTGGTGGTCCCTGCCGGTCGTGTGCAATGGGTGCCCAGCACGCCCAGCGTGCCGCCCAGCACCCCGGCGGTGGTGGAGAGCTTCAGGAAGTTCCTGCGGTCGAGCAGAAACGGATCCTCGGAGATGGTCAGCAATTCGTCAATCATGTTGGATCCTCCGGTGCCCGCAAGGGGCGTGTCAATACCACGAGCATTACTAGGATATTCCTCTTCTCTCAAGGTTTTTTGACCTCCGGTGCGGCTACGCGCAGGGCGAACAGCCGTGATGTGCTGTGCACGCCGTGGAGCACACCGTTGCGGACCTGGCCGGGGGAGATGGACATGGCCAGGAAGGGGACGATGTTCTGGTCGTCGCTGTTCCTGAAGAGAGGCGTCTGAAGCCCGTTGTAGCCGTCGATGTAGATCACCGGGCGGTGTGCGTTCTCGGTGCGTGAACTGAGAAGGAAGATGCCGTCCTCGTCCCAGGCAGGCGGGTTGCGCGGATCGATGCCGCAGGAGATCCACACCTCCTCGCCGCTCTTGAGGCCCCGGGCGGCGATGCAGTTGAAGCCGATCGGGAAGATCACCGTCTCCTGGAAGCCGTGGATCCAGAATGCCTCGGGGACCTGGTTGATCTCGGTCTTCCAGTCCAGGACCCATCGCTGTCCGGAGAAGCTCAGGGATTGCAGCACGAAGCCTTCGCGGGAGTGGGACAGCATCAGCAGGTGTCCGTCGTGTACGAAGACGCGGGCCAGCCGTCCCGGAGTGGGAATCTTGGGCAGCGCGCTGCCGGTCAGCCGCAAAAAATACAGGTTGTTCTCCGCGTCGAGCAGGATGAAGTGATCCTGGAGCACCCACAACCCGCGGGGGGTGAACTCCAGCTTCTGGGAGGTGACGATGAGACCGGTGTCTGGCTCGATCAGGGTCAGTCGATCAAAGCATATCGCGGCGATCCGCTCTCGGTAGGGAACGGGAAGGCGACACCCGGGGCGGTTCCAGGTGTCTTCACCGGTGTTGACGTTTTGAACCCTGAGCACGTCACCTCGAATCCAGGTCAGAAACTGGGCTGGTCTGCTGGGGGTGCCCGGGATCGGGAAGGCCGTCGCCGAGAACGCCTGCCCAGGGATCGCCAGCACAGGGCTCATCGCCTTGCGCCAGATCACCTTGTCTCCGGAAAAGTCGATCAGGAGGGCCTTCTCGGTCTCGAAGATGCCGTCTCGCATCGAACCCTCGTAGACCAATATGCCTTCGTCGAGCACCTGCCAGGTGAGCAG
>PHBF01000261.1 GCA_002841905.1 Deltaproteobacteria bacterium HGW-Deltaproteobacteria-17 | reverse complement strand
CCGGCGAGGACTGCATCAAGAACGCCACGCTGCCGATGATCACCTCCTGCTCCCCTGGCTGGGTCAAGTTCTGCGAGCACTTCTTCCCCGAGCAGCTGGACAACCTGTCCTCCTGCAAGAGCCCGCAGCAGATGTTCGGCGCGCTGATCAAGACCTACGTCGCCAAGAAGATGAACGTCGAGCCCAAGGACATCGTCTCCGTCTCCCTGATGCCCTGCACCGCGAAGAAGTTCGAGTGCAACCGCCCCGAGATGAACGCCTCCGGTTTCAGGGACGTGGACTTCGGCCTGACCACACGCGAGCTGGGTCAGATGATCAAGGAGACCGGCATCAAGATCCTCGAGCTGCCTGACTCCGACTTCGACAACCCCATCGGCCACGGCTCCGGCGCGGGCATGATCTTCGGCGCCACCGGCGGCGTCATGGAAGCCGCGCTGCGCACGGCCTACTGGATCGTCACCGGCCGCGACGTCCCCTTCAAGGACCTCGACATCCTCCCCGTTCGCGGCATGGACGGCGTGCGCGAGGCGTCGGTGAAGCTCGAGAACGTGAAGCCCGAGTGGAGCTTCCTCGAAGGCGTCACCGCCTGGTTCGCCATCGCCCACGGCACCGGCAACGCCCGCATCCTGCTCGACCAGATCGCGGCCGGCACCTCGAAGTATCACTTCATCGAAGTCATGGCCTGCCCCGG
Source organism: Deltaproteobacteria bacterium HGW-Deltaproteobacteria-17 (assembly GCA_002841905.1). Lineage (GTDB taxonomy): Bacteria > Myxococcota_A > Polyangia > HGW-17 > HGW-17 > HGW-17. The sequence goes on along the minus strand of PHBF01000261.1, from coordinate 4,079 downwards.
CGGCTGCCTGGGCGGCGGCGGCATGCCGATCCCGACCAACCTCGAGATCCGCAAGGCCCGCGCCCGCGCCATCTACACCGAGGATCACAACATGGACATCCGCCGGTCCCACGACAATCAGCTCGTCATGGAGCTCTACAAGGACTTCCTGGGCTCCCCGCTGGGCCACAAGTCCCACGAACTCCTGCACACGCACTACACCCCGCGCGGCAAGAAGGCCGTGGACCCCAAGGGCAGCGTCTGAGGCTGAGCCTGCTTCCGGCTTTTCCCGGATGACCCGACTTCCTTGAAAAAAGCAAAGAATCTGGAGGGACTTTCCGTTCACCTCGTTCCCTGTCATGGTGCGGCCACACGCGGTTCCGGATCAGTCCGGCGCGGGTTTCGACGCGCCTCAGGGCCCGGTCCCACGCGGTCGAGGGAACGTCACGCGGGCGGAAAAATGAAATTCTGCGGTAACAAGCGGGCCATCCGGTGGTACAACAGGGCATGGCCCGGAATCCCGTCGTCATCCCGTTGCTGCTCCTGTTGATCGCCTGCGTCGAACCGGCTTCGCCACGCGCCGGCGCCGGTGTCCAGGCCGGTGCCCAGCCACCAATGAAGATCGTCGCTTCCGCGCCTGCCAAGGAAATACCCGCCGAGGCCAGGGCGAAGTTGGTGAGTCCCCCGCTCATACCCAAAGCCCCGCCGAAGTCCTCGCTGCGGGTGGGAGCCGCGCGTGCGGCCGAAATCCTCTATGCTGATGACGAACCCGGCCGGCTAGCCGCCCTCGCCGGCTGCAGGGGAAAGCTCGAACAGGACCTGGTCCGCTGCCTGCTCGCCACGCGCTACGCCGACGACGCGAAGGCGGCCGGCCTGGCCCGCGATCTGTATGACAGGGTCGAGGTTGTCGCGGGCCTGGAACCGGCGCGGCGTTCGGAGTTCGGATACCGCGGCGAGATCCAGCTGGTGCCCGAGCGGCCGGTGGGTCGGTACAGGGAGCACCTGCGCTGGGTGCTGTCCGCCTTCAGCGACATCGACGAGGTCTATTCCACCCTCGAAAAGCGGGCAGCCAGACCCATGAAGTACCGGTGGAAAGGCCTCGAGCTGCGCTTCTTCCGCTCGGTGAACCGCACCACGCCGGCGGCCTTCGCTTCGGCCTGGTACGTCGCCTACAACGTGAGCGGCAGCCTGATGCGCTCGGCCGAGGGGGTGCGCGACACCCTCGTGCATGAGCTCTTCCACATGAACGACGCTGATCACGCCTGGTGGTCCGGCACGGCGCTGCAGGCGACCTACGACGGCATCCTGGCCCGCTGCCCCATCCCCAGGGGCGGCAAGTGGCCCACGCGCCGGTGTCTGCGCCCCTGGGCCCCGGCGGCGACCACGGTCAAGGGCGGAACCTACTACGCCTTCCAGCCCGGCAATGACGTGCACGAATATGCCGCCGAGCTGGGCCTGCGGTACTTCCTTGAGCAGCGCGAAGCCCTGGCCGGACGCCGCATAGCCGCACCCTTCAAATGCGCCAACGCCGTCAACGCCGCTTCCTGGGCCCTGCTGGTGACCGAGTTCCACGCCGGCGCCGACGCGGTCCCTGCGTGCAAGTCCCCTCCGAAATAGCCCGCATGACGATTCTCCTTGCTTGTAACCGTACATCCGGGTATACGCATCAATAAGGCGGAGGTGTTGCGTGCGGGAATATGCGGATGCGTACAAAGCCATGGCCGATGAGACGCGGCTGACCATCCTGGCCCTGCTGCTCCAGCACGGCGAGTGCTGTGTCTGCGATGTGATGGAGGTCTGCGGAATCACCCAGTCCAAGGCCTCGCGTCACCTGCAGACCCTGCGGCGGGCCGGGCTGCTGCTGGACAGACGCGACGGCACCTGGGTGTATTACCGCATCGCCTACGGAGCGACCGGGCCCGCCGGCGAGATCCTGGACACCAACAAAACACTGCTGATCCGGCTCCAGGCCGACGAGATCGCGCGGAGAGTGACGGCATGGAATCATCGGAAAGCCGGCGCCGGCTCCTGCCGACAACTTCCGCCCGGCTGAACCGAGGGAGGTGCGCACGATGACCACGACGCAAGCCTGCATCACCAAGCAACCCGCAGGACTAGGCTTTTTTGAAAAATATCTCACGCTCTGGGTCCTGCTCTGCATCGGCGCGGGCATCGCCCTGGGCAAGCTCGCCCCCTCCTTCGCGCTCGCCCTCGACGGGATGAGCATCGACGTGGACGGAGCGCCCGTGATCAGCATTCCGATCGCGATCTGCCTTTTCTTCATGATGTACCCGATCATGGTCAAGATCGACTTCGGCGAGGTCGTCAAGGCCGGCAGGAGCGTGAAGCCCGTCGGGCTCACCCTGTTCATCAACTGGGCGATCAAACCCTTCACCATGTACGCGATCTCCCTTTTCTTCCTCGGCACCGTCTTCGTCGGCCTGATCGGAACCGACGCCGTCGACCTGGTCCGGCTGCCGCTTGGAGTGAACCTTGATCCGGGACAGACCTACGGGGTCGGTACCGTCGTGATGCACGACGGCGTGAAGATGCTCGCAGTGCCGCTTTGGCGGTCCTACCTGGCCGGGTGCATTTTGCTGGGCATCGCCCCCTGCACCGCCATGGTGCTGGTCTGGGGTCACCTCTCCGGGGGGAATCCAGGCCACACCCTGGTCATGGTCGCGATCAACAGCCTGACCATGCTGCTGCTCTATGGCCCGCTGGGCGGCTTCCTGCTGGGCGTGGGGCGCATCCCGGTGCCCTGGCAGGCGCTGCTCCTGTCGATCGCGGTCTACGTCGCCCTGCCGCTGGTGGCAGGCTACCTCTCGCGCAAAATGATCATCCGTTTCCTGGGACGCGACTGGTTCGAGAAGAAGTTTCTGCACCTGCTCTCGCCGATCACCATCGTCGCGCTGCTGCTCACGCTGGTGCTGCTGTTTTCCTTCAAGGGTGATGTCATCGCCAACAACCCCCTGACCATCCTGTGGATCGCGATCCCGCTGTTCCTGCAGACGGTGCTGATCTTCGGTCTCGGGTATTTCCTGGCCAGGCGTCTGAACCTGTCCTACGAAGACGCCGCACCGTCGGCGCTGATCGGCGCCTCCAACCACTTCGAGGTCGCCATCGCCACGGCCACGCTGCTGTTCGGACTCTCCTCCGGAGCCTCGCTCGCGACGGTCGTGGGGGTGCTCATCGAGGTGCCCGTGATGCTGGCGCTCGTGCGTTTCTGCGTCCGCACCAGGACCTGGTTTCCAACCCATGCAACGGCGGTCTCCCCCGCCGTGGAAGGCTGAATGAACATGCTCATCGAACTGCTCCACGCCACGGATGATCCCAACGCGGAAGAAGCCTGGAACCTCCTGCAGGCGGTCTCGCGGGACCTCGTCCCCGAGGCCCGGCTCGAGCGCCGGGAGATCCGTACGTTCAAGAAGGCGGCCGAGGCAGGCCTCCGGGGTTCCCCCACGATCCTCGTCGAAGGCCGTGACCTCGAAGGCCCCGCCCGGCCCGTCGAAGGCCCCGGCCATGAGCCATGGCTCGCGGGTCGCCGGTATCAGGACGGCGGCGCGGTGCCGCCCCGCTGGCTGATCGAGGCGGCCATCCTGCGGGAACTGAAACCCGAAGGCGTGCTCTTCCTCTGCGTGGCCAACTCGGCGCGCAGCCAGCTGGCAGAAGGTATCGCCCGTTCCCTGGCCCCTGCGGGTGTGAGGATCCTGTCCGCCGGCAGCGCCCCTGCGCCCATCCGGGCGGAGACGACCCGGGTGCTCTCCGCGATGGCCATCGACTCGAGCGGCCAATCTTCCAAAAACGTGGACTCGATCGATCCGTCCCTGGTGGACACAGTCATCACTCTCTGCGACGAGGAGGTCTGCCCGGTCTTCCTCGGCAGAGCACGCCGGATCCACTGGGGGTTGACCGACCCTGCCGGCACCGAGGGATCCCCGGCCGAACGGCTGAACGCATTCTTCCGCACGGCCAACGAACTCAAATCCCGTCTGGAGGTCATCTGGAAGGCCGACCCCGACACCGTCCGCAGGCAGGTCTCCGAGTTCTATGCGGAGGCCGTCTCCATGGGCGCCTCCGGGGACTGCGGCGGCGGGGAT
>PHBF01000260.1 GCA_002841905.1 Deltaproteobacteria bacterium HGW-Deltaproteobacteria-17 | reverse complement strand
GTCGACCAGGCCGTCGCAGTCGTTGTCCAGGCCGTCGCAGACCTCGGTGCCCGGACTGTTGGGCGAGCACGTGAGCCAGCCGGCCACGCACAGCCGCCGCCCCTGCGCGCAGACGCCCGGGGCGCCCTCGCCGACGGTGCAGTCGGCGGCCTCGCCTTCGGGATCGGGTCCGTCGCACGCCGACCAGCCCGTCCACATGCAGCCGGTGCAGGAGCGGGTGCGGGTGCCGCAGTCGCCGCAGTCTTCGGACTCGGAGTCCCCCTCGTCGCACTCGCAGGTGGTGAGGTTGATCCGGCGGGCACCCGAGTACACCGAGGAGAACGTGCGGCTGTTGCGGACGATGCCGTAGGAGCAGCCCTTGGCCTCGACGCAGTCGTGCTCGCCGAAGGCGTCCTCGTAGCCGATGACCAGGATGACGTGGCTGTCGCTGGCCACCGCGTCGGCCGGACGGAGGTCGTTCATGGGAACGACGTTCCAGTATTCGTGATCGGCCGTGAAGCTCGAGGCCACGTAGCGGGCGGTGTTGCAGGCGTTGGTGGCCAGGGGGTCGGGCACCTGCCAGGCGCGGGACACGAAGCCCGAGCAGTCGGCCCCGTAGGTGCCCGTGTGGGTGCACTCCGGGCAGCCCGTCGAGCCGTCGTTGGGTGTGCAGACGCCGGGGGCGCAGCCCACCAGGTCGGGGGCGCAGCCGTTGGAACACCAACATTCCCCACCCCACCAGTAGGAAAATCCGACCGCGGACAGACCGCGACAGACGATGGCGTCGGACGGTTCGGCGGGGGGCGCGGCGGGGGCGGTTCCACCCGAAAGGGAGATCACGCAGAACATCAGGCCCACGAAGAGGTTTTTCATGGCGTCCTCCCGTCCAGGCGTGCGATGAAGACGCCCTCCCAGGTGAAGAACATCTGCCATACGCCGCCGTCGGGGCCGAGGCGGACCTCCTGGCGCTGGTCCAGCTCCGTGAGCACCCAGGGGCTGCGGGCCGTCCAGAGCCCGGCGAGGCCGTCGTCGAGGCGGATCAGGCGGTACCGCTCGTCGAGCATCCCAAACGGGGGCGTGCCCGCAAAGAGCGCCTCATGCAGGACCACCAGCACCCGTCCCTTCGCGTCGGCGTCGAGCTGAACGATGCGCCGGATCGGGAGCTCCCCCGGGATCGTGATGGTCGCGTCGGGCTTCGCGGCGTTGCGCGGGCCGATGGAGATCGTGGCACCGCCGGCGGGGCGGTCCAGTCTGCCGATCAGACTCCTGCCGCCCTCGATGGGCCGTCCGAGGACGATGCGCCGCTCGCAGGGCCGCATCGCCGCGTCGAGCACCCGCACGCTGTGGCGGTGGGACACCTCGAGCCAGACGCCGTCGGTGCGGGCGAACATGGCCGTGATCAGGCCCGCGTGCTCGATGCCGTGTCCGACCAGGTCCAGCTCGGTGACGATGGAGCCGTCGAGGTCGAAGACGAGCAGGGTGCGCGTGACCAGCCGGTCCAGGGCCAGCACATAGCGTCCGCCCGCCTCCCCCACGTCGTCGAAGGCGGGGCCCGGCAGCGGATAGGCGGGCAGCTCCCGGCCCGCGGGGTCGAAGTCGAGGACGCGCAGGTTCACCTGGTCCAGGATCAGGAGGCCGCCGTCGCCCTTCACCGCGAAGCTCTTGGGTCCCGAACTGTCGGCCTCGTCGCCGAGGATGCGCCCGACGTCGGTGTCCCAGGCCAGGAACAGGAAAGGCTCGGGCGGGTCCATGGTCGCCGCGTGGGAGGTCCGGGGAAGGACGGCCAGCCCGATCAGCAGCAGCAGGGGCCACCCGACCAGCGTGGCCTTCAGGGTTCTTGGCTGGTTCATGCTTCACCTCCCACTCGCGATCCGCGGACCCGCGGTCGCCCGTTACTGGTCTCCGAACAGGATCATCTCCGCGGGCGTTCCGGCCACATTCACGGTCAGTTCATACCCCACCCGTGTGCGGTCCGCGCACGCCTCGGAGGTGCCGACGTAGATCTCCGTCGTGTACAGGCCGGCCGCGGGCGCCGTGAACGTGTAGGTCGGACAGGACCATTGCGGCGGCGGAAACGTGCAGGCGAAGTCGTCGTCGGCCTCGTGGAGCTCGGTGCCGTCGGGGGCGCGCAGGCGGAGGCGAAGGTCGGCCGCGGTCGGCGCGTCCACGGTGTCGGCGGTCAGGGTCACCTCGGCGCCCGCGGTCGCGAAGAACGCATAGCGGTCCACAAAGCCGGTGTGGCTGCAGCCGAGCAGGTCGGCCGCAAACGGGCTCGGGGCGGCCAGCCCCAGCAGGAGGGTGGCGGTCCCGGAAGCCCCGTCGGCGCCGTCCACGAAGAGATCGTGGAAGACCCCCTCGACCGCGTCGAAGCGCATCCAGGAGGCGGGCGCGATCGACCCGGCACCGTTGGCACAGGCGATCTCCGCCTCGGACGAGGCGCAGAAGCTGGTGCCGTCGGGGCTGCCCTGGCGCAGGTGCAGCAGCGTGTCGTAGGTCGTGGCCGGGTGCGCGGTCGTGGCGATCCATTCCCCGCCGGCCGGGGCGACGAAGGTCAGGCGGGTTTCAGGCGCCGTGCCGCCGCCGCAGGTCCCCGCCACCGAACCGGCGCCGCCGGAGGTGTCCACGGCGAAGGTCTGGCCGGACAGCAGCTCTGAAGTGATGTCGGTGACGGAGCCGAGCCCGTCGCACACACCGCGGCGCCCGAGCGACAGGGCGAACACGTCATCCTCCCCGCCCGCGGCGTCCCCTCCGCCGGTTTCCACCATCACCACGTAGGCACGCAGGGCCTGCACCTGCACCGTCAGCGTGGCGCCACCGGACTGCGGGGCGACGCACCCGACCGGGCTGCCGTCGCAGGTGTCCTCGCGGACCTCCAGGATCGTGGTGGTGTTCGTGGAAGGGTGCTGCGTCGAGACGACCAGCTCGCCGGTGAAGTCGGGCGTGAAGCGGACGTAGACCTCCCGGGCCCCCTCGAACGATCCGCAGGACGGCGCGTCCGCGTCCATGCCCAGGGCCGGGTACCCGTAGAACAGTTCGCCCGAGGCGATGTTGGGGGACAGGTCGGTGGCCGTGGCGCAATCGATGACGCAGTCCGGCGCACAATTCTCCCGCGATTCGATCGGGGCCGTGCACCAGCCATCGCCGCAGGTGACCGGGCAGTCAGCGACGCAGTTGCCGGGATTCTCGCCGGACGCACAGGTGCCGTCCCCGCAGGCGGGCCCGTTGTCTCTGGTTTCATCGCAAGCGACCGTCAGCGTCAGCGTCAGGATCAGGAGAAGGCGGACGGGCAGGGCGGAGAAACGGCGTCGCATGAAGGAACTGTCCCCCGAATGGGGATGACTGTCAAGGCGGACCTCTTTGCATATTTGAACAGCTATTTTGTTCGACAAGGCGGGGAGCAGTCTTTACGGCTTCTGGCCCTTGAAGAACTTGGCCAGGGAGACGACCAGCTCGTCCTGCAGGGTGCGGGCGCCCTTGAGGTCGCCGCCGATGCCGTCCTGCATGATCGCGAATAATATGGTCCGGCTGCCCTTGCTGATGTAGCCGGCCAGGCAGGAGGCGTCACCGAGGGTTCCGGTCTTGGCGTAGACCACGTCCTCGGCGGCGGTGCCGGTGAAGCGCTTGTAGAGCGTGCCGTCGCGGCCCGGGCGGGGCAGGGAGTCGATCATCAGCGCCTGCAGCCAGGGCAGCGTGGCATATTGTTCCATGGCCGAGGCCAGCGCCCGCGCCGAGATCTTCGAGTTGCCGAACAGGCCCGAGCCGTTGGCGAGCACGACCTGGTTGCGTTTGACACCCGCGCGGGTCAGGAACGCGTAGACCGCGTCGAGCCCCTTCTGGGTGGTGCCCGGCTGCCCGGAGATCTGGGCGCCCAGGGCCTTGAGCAGGTTCTCGGCATAGAAATTGTTGCTGTGGCGGTTGGTGGCGCGCACGAGCGCGGCGAGCGTGTCGCTCAGGTGGGAGACGATCACGGGCACCTTGGCCGGGGTCGCGCCGCGGGCGAACGTCTCATCCACCGTGAAGCCGTTCTCCTTGAGCACCTGCAGCAGGATGCCGTGGGCATAGCGCGAGGAGTCGAAGGACCGGACACGGTTGACCACCTTGGGCTCGGCGGCGGTGATGGTCCCCCTGGCCTTGATGTGAAGGACGTCGCCCTTGGTCTCGGTGGTGAAGCGGACGTCCTCCTTGGTGCCCACGGTCACCTCGCTGGTGCAGGTGTGGTAGGGGCTCGCTGGCAGGCAGGTGACGGTCACGCCGGCGTCCTTGATCTCCAGGGTGACCGTGATGGCGTTGCCCTCGACGGTGGTGGGCGTGGGCAGGGCCAGGAAGCCCTCGTTGCCACGGGAGAACTGAAAGCCTGCGGGCTTCTGTCGATCGAAATAGGTGTCGTCGATCACCACGCCCTTGGGGATCTTGCGGACACCCTTGCCCTTGAGCTTCTGCACCAGGGCCGTGAGGTCGTCGAGGGTCATGGAGGGATCGCCGTTGCCGCGCCAGTACAGCGGCGTGAGGAGCGTGTCGCCCTTGATCTCGCCGAGCAGGCTGGAGGTGAACTTGTAGGAGGCGCCCATGTGGCGCAGCACGACGCCCGTGGAGAGGATCTTCAGGCAGGAGGCCGGTACCATGGGCTGGTCGAGGTTGTGGCCGTAGATGCGCTTGTTGACGCCGCTCCAGCGGGCGTAGGCGGCTTTGCGGCCGGCGGTGCGGTCGTTCTTGATGAGGCGGTCCCACTTCTTCCTGAGCTCGGCCTCCTGCGCCCGTACGGGGCTGGGAACCGACAGAAGAAGGAGAATCGCGGCGGGGAAGATCCATGTCT
>PHBF01000259.1 GCA_002841905.1 Deltaproteobacteria bacterium HGW-Deltaproteobacteria-17 | reverse complement strand
GGGGTCGCCGGTGAGGTTCGAGAGCCTCAGTGCTGGGTGAGAGGGGCGTACCACTGCTCGTTCACCTCGTCGATCAGCGGCCGGTCGGTCAGGATTCGTTCGAGGTTGTCGCAGACCAGGGCGGCGGCGTCGGACCAGTAGGCGGGGCCGGCGGAGGCGACATGGGGGGTGATGAGGACATTGGGGAGGGACCAGAGGGGGGAGTTGGGAGGGAGGGGTTCGTTCTCGAAGACATCGAGGCCGGCGCCGGCGATGCGTCCGCGGCGCAGGGCGTCGATGAGGGCGGAGAGCTGGACGACCCCGCCGTGGCCCGTATGGAGGGTGGCTCCGTCCAGGAGATCGACCTGATGCGGTCCCTGCCCCGTCCCTCGTCGGTGATCCTGCTCAAGCACCAGCCGCGCGTGGAGTCCCGCGGCCTCTTCGACCTCCAACTGTCCGGACACACCCATGGAGGGCAGATCTTTCCCTTCGACCGGATCGTGAGCCTCGTGTTCCGGTACCTGCGCGGGCGATATGAGCTCCCCGGAGGGGGCACGCTCATCGTCTCCGCGGGCACGGGCACGTGGGGGCCGCCCATCCGCCTGTTCGTGCCCCCTGAAATCGTGGTGGTGGATCTGGTCGCGAAGAGGACCCGCTGATCACAGCCGGCGAAGACGGACGGTGAAGTGGCGCATGATCGGCGCCTCGGAGACGATCGCGAAGCCGCGGGTGATCGACTCGCGGCGATCCCACAGGTTCTTCAGGGCCACGGCCATGTACTCCATGTGCTGCTGGTTGTACACGCGGCGGGGGATGGCCAGGCGAAGAAGCTCGAGCGCCGGATAGCGCTCCTGGCGCGTGACCGGATCCCGGTCGGCCAGCAGCATGCCGATCTCGACGGCGCGCACGCCGGCCTCGAGGTACAGCTCCACACCCAGCAACTGGGCCGGAAACTCGTCCTGCGGGATGTGGGGGAAGAACTTCTTGGCGTCGACGAAGACCGCGTGGCCGCCGATGGGCCACTGGACCGGGATGCCGAACTCCCGCAGCCGCCTCCCGAGGTACTCCACCTGTCCGACGCGGGCCTGCAGGTAGTCGAACTCGGTGGACTCGTACAGCCCCTGCGAGAGCGCGCCCAGATCACGGCCGGCCAGCCCGCCGTAGGTGATGTAGCCCTCGTAGATGATGTTGAAGGTGCAGCACCTCTTGAACAGATCCTCATCGCGGAAGGCCAGCAGCCCGCCGATGTTGACGATGCCGTCCTTCTTGGCGCTCATGGTGAAGCCGTCGGCGTAGGAGAACATCTCCCGCACGATCTCGCGGATGGTCCTGTCCGCGAAGCCGGGCTCGCGGACCTTGATGAAGTAGGCGTTCTCGGCGAAGCGGGCGGCGTCGAAGAACAGGCGCACCCCATGCTTCTTGCACAGTTCGCTGACCGCACGGAGGTTGGCCATCGAGACCGGCTGTCCGCCCGAGGAGTTGCAGGTGATGGTGACCAGCACGAGCGGGATGCGCGCGGGACCGTATTCACGCAGGGCGGCCTCGAGCTTATCGAGGTTGAGGTTCCCCTTGAACGGATGCTCCAGCGTGGTGTCGAAGGCCTCGTCGATGGTGATGTCCAGCGGCCTGGCGTGCCGGAACTCGATGTGGCCCTTGGTCGTGTCGAAGTGGGAGTTGCCGGGGATGACCTGGTCGGGGGCGTCGTGACCCAGCAGCGTCTGGAACAGGACGTTCTCGGCCGCACGGCCCTGGTGGGTGGGCAGGAAGAACGGGAAGCCCAGCAGCTCGGAGATGGCGTTCTTGAGCTTGTAATACGAGGCCGCACCGGCGTAGCTCTCGTCGCCGAGCATGATCTCGGCCCACTGCTTCTGGCTCATCGCGCCGGTGCCCGAGTCGGTGAGCACGTCGATGAGCACCTGTTCGCTCCTGAGATTGAACAGGTTGTAGTCGGCTTCGCGGATCCAGCGCTCGCGGTCTTCCCGGGAGGAAAACAACACCGGCTCCACCATCTTGATTTTATACGGTTCGATACGCGGCAGTTCCATGAGGGCCTCCTTGCGCGGTCACTCTATATAGCCCCCCCGCGTTTTTTCAATCCTAAAGTGGCCGGCGGGAGCATTTGCCTTCCCCCCGCCGTCGGGCGGGGTTCACGCCTTGACGAACCAGGACTGCGGGACGAACAGGCTCTCCCACTTGCGGATGGCGTAGCGGTCGGTCATCCCGGCCAGGTAGTCCACGAGCTTCTCCTCGGTGAACTCACCCTCGAGACCGGTCCACTGCCGTTTCTCGGAGAAGATCGTCCACAGGTCCCGCAGGAGCCGCTCGGCCTTCTCGAACTCCACGCGCACGGTGGGATGATCATAGCAGTGTTCATATAAATAATTCCGCAGGAGCACGAGGGTCTCGTGGGCGGCATCGGAGAGCAGGACGATGGGTTCGCGCTCGAGGTCGGTCGATTCGATCACCGACAGGATCAGGTTCCCGATGCGCTCCCGGTGCGTCGCCCCCAGGTGGCGCACCACCTCCGGCGGGATGTCGGCCTCCGAGAGCAGGTTCGCGCGCAGGGCGTCCTCGAGGTCATGGTTGACGTAGGCCAGGATGTCCGAGAGCCGCACGATCTGGCCTTCGAGGGTGGCCGGCAGCGCGTCGGGGTTGCGCGTCAGGATCGGCCCCTTGCCCTTGGTGTGGCGCAGGATGCCGTCGCGCACCTCCCAGGTGAGGTTCAGTCCCTCGCCGCCGCTCTCCACGTGCTCGACCACGCGCAGGCTCTGCACGGCATGGTGGAACCCGTTCCTGGAGACCTTGTTGAGCACGGCCTCGCCGGAGTGTCCGAACGGCGTGTGTCCCAGGTCATGACCCAGCGCGATGGCCTCGACGAGGTCCTCGTTGAGGTGCAGGGCCCGGGCGATGGTGCGGGCGATCTGGGTGACCTCCAGCGTGTGGGTCATGCGGGTGCGGTAGTGATCCCCGTCGGGGTTGAGAAACACCTGGGTCTTGCGGGAGAGACGGCGGAAGCTCTTGGAGTGCACGATCCGGTCGCGGTCGCGCTGGAACTCCATGCGCACGGTGCAGCGGTCCTCTGGGCGCTCCCGCCCGCGGGTGGCCGCCGAGCGCGTGGCCATCGGGTGCAGGAACCTGTCTTCACGTTGTTCGGCACGTTCGCGGGGTGTCATGGGCCTCTACCTCCGGGATTTCTTCGGACGGGACTTGGGATCGGGCCGCTCGGGCTTCTTGTGGCCGCCGGGCCTGGCCCCATGACCGGCGGGCTTGGCCCCATGACCACCCCGGGCGTCGGTCTTTCCGCGGACGGGGGGCTGCTCGGTCGTCCGTGGCTGGTGGCGATGGGGGATCATCGAGAAGACGGAGCCCTCCACCTCGAAGGAGAGCTGGCCCTGGATCACGTCGGCCTTGGCCAGGATCACGCGGACCGGATCGCCGGGCAGCAGCATGCGCTTGCTCTGCGTGCCGCGCACGATGCCCAGGCCCTCGTCGTACTCGAAGAACTCCTCGGAGAGCCAGTCGAGCCGGATCAGGCCCTCCACGAAGGGATCGTCGATGCCCACGAACAGGCCGAAGCGCGTGATCGAGTGGATGTGCCCCTCGAAGACGTCGCCGATGCGCGGCCGCATGTACCAGGCACGGTAGATGTCGGTGACCTTGCGCTCGACGTCGATGCAGCGGCGCTCGTTCTGGGAGCACTTCGTGGAGAGCTCGCCGGTCTTCTCCTTCTGCGGGCAGGCCCGCAGCGACGCCTCGCCGGTGGGGAGGCCCCGCTTCTTCCAGACCTCCTTGAGCGCGCGGTGGACCATCAGGTCCGGATACCGGCGGATCGGGGAGGTGAAGTGCAGGTAGGTCGGCGAGGCCAGCGCGAAGTGCCCGACGTTGTCGACGCGGTACTGGGCCTGCTTGAGCGACCGCAGCAGCATGTAGGATATCGCGCCCTTGGCCGGGTGGGCCGAGATCGACTCGAACACCTCGGAGAACCAGCGCGGCCCCATCTCCTTGGGCACCGGAATTCCCAGGAAGGCCGCGAAGCGGAAGAACGCCTCGATCTTCTCGGGATCGGGGGCCTCGTGCACGCGCCACGGCACGGGCTGCCCGGCTGCCGCGAGATACTCCCCGACGGCCTCGTTGGCCGCGAGCATGGCCTCCTCGACGACGTTGTAGGCCTGCTTGGTCTGCGGATTGGGGATGCTCTTGACGATGTTGCGCACGCGCAGCGGATCGTCCTCGTCGAGCAGCACCTTGGCCTCTGGCAGCTCCAGCTCCAGGGAGCCGCGCTCGAGGCGGCGCTTGTGCTGGACCGCGGCCCATTCGGCCGTCATCAGGATCCGCTCGCGGTAGGGCACGTCCACGGGATCTCCCACGAGGACGGCCGCGACCTGCTCGTAGGTCAGGCGGGCGTGGCTGCGGATCACGGCCGGGTACAGTTCCACCGAGGTGCGCACGCCGGCGCGGTTGAACTCCATCTCAGCGAGCCGGAGCGCACCGCCCGCGGCCTCGCGCACCGCGCGGCAGAACTCGGCGATCAACTGCGGGAACTCCGCGAGATCGTCGGCATCGCGTTCGGATTCCGCAATGCGTTCCGCGCGCTTGGCGACCAGCCCCCCGAGTCGCTCGATCTGGCGCAGATTCGCACGCACGAACGCCAAGGGGTTGTTGACCTCGTGCGCCACGCCGGCGGCCAGACTGCCTACGGTCTCCAGCTTCTGTGCCTGGCGCAGCAGATGCTCGGACTTGCGTTCTTCCGTGCGATCTCGCAGTACCAGGAGTCGTCCGACGGGTTCGCGATCCTTCGTGTACAGACACCGTGCGGTGATCTCGAGGCTGCGACCTTCGCTCGTCTGCAGCTCGATCGGCATCCGTGTCCCGTC
>PHBF01000258.1 GCA_002841905.1 Deltaproteobacteria bacterium HGW-Deltaproteobacteria-17 | reverse complement strand
TTCGACGGGTGTGCCCAGCTCCACATGCACGCGACCGAGCCGTTTGAGCACGCTTGCGCGCCGTGAAGGCTCCGCGGCCGAGCCGACCTTGCGTTCGGCCAGCTCCTGCAGGATGCGAAGGGCCGCGGCGTGCTGTCCTGTGTTCTCGTAGAGCTCCGACAGCGCGGCCAGCACCTTCTCGTTGGCGGGCGCCTTCTTCTGGGCTGTCTCGAGCACCTCCTGAGCGTAGGCGATCTCTCCCATGTGCAGCGCGACCTCGCCGGCCTTGACCAGCATCATCAGTTTCTCGCCCTCTTCGACGAGGTTCAGCAGGGCCTTGTAGACGCCGAGCACCTCGTGTTCGCGATGCAGATCCTCGGCAAGGGCCACGAGGTTCTTGAGGATGCCGATGTGTCCGGGGCCGGCCTCGGTGATCTCGACCCAGAGGTTGTAATAGCACTCGTAGGCGTCCACCTTGCTCTTGATCTCGTTGAGATAGAGTTCCGCCAGGCTGTGGAACAGGGAGAAGCGGGTCTCGGGGTTGGTGGCCGCTTCGGCCTGGGCGCGCAGGTAGCCCGCGGCGGCGGCCTGGTCTCCCCGCTCGATGTGGAAGGCCAGCAGCGCTTCGATGGCCGGAAGGTGGTCGGGCTTCAGGCGGACCGCGGTCTCCCAGAGCTCGATCGGGGCGGTGCCGCCCTTGCGCTGCTTGAGCTCGGAGTCGGCCGCCATGCAAAGGGCGTTGGCGACCTCACCCGCGAACTCGGCGGCCTGGGGGTGATCTCCCAGCGCGGACAGCAGCTTCGTGGTTTCACGCCAGCGGCCCTGCTGGTAGCGGATCTCGCCCAGCGTGAGCTTCATCAGCAGCTCGTCCGGGTAACGGCGTTCCATCTCCTGCAGCAGCGTCACGGCGTTCTCGAGCTTGCCGGTCCGCTCCATCAGTTGCGCGTAGCGTCGCGCCAGCCGGGACATCTTGCCCGGTTCGTCCTTGAGCTTCTTGAGCGCGTTCTCGAGCAGCTCGCCTGCACGGTCCCACTCCTCACGATGTTCGGCCAGATCTGCGAGGGCCAGGATGGCGCCGACATGGTTTGGATCCTCGGTGAGCGCCTCGCCGAGGATCTCATAGGCCGTGTCGATGTCCTCGAAATGGCGCAGCCGGATCTCCGCCTGTCGCGTGAGGTTGCGGGCGCGGTCATCTTTCTGGGACAGCAGCGGGAAGCGCTGCTCGAGCATCGCCAGGGCCAGCGTCCAGTCCTCGAGCTCCTCGGCGAGCACATACTGGGCGGTGAGGGTGTCGGCATGATGCGGGTTCTTGCGCAGCAACAGGGAGAAGGTGTCACGGGCACGGACCGGATCGCGCACCTGATCCCGGAGCGTGCGGCCGACCAGAAACAGGGCGGCGTCCCGATCGGCCGGATCGGTCGCCGCATCGGCGATCTTCTGCTCCATCTGGACGAAGGTCTCCCAGTCCTTGTGGTCATAGGACATCTCGGCCAGCAACTGGAGCGCCCCCATGTGGTCGGGCACGAGCCCCAGCGCACGGTCGAGGGACACCCGCGCGGCGGCCTCGTTGGACAGTGAGCGCTTCTGGATGATGGCGAGCTGGGTCCACAGGTTGGCCTTTTCCAGGGGCTCGTAGTCGGCGGTCTCCGAGTTCAGCAGGCCCAGGAGGATGTCCACGCCGTCGGCGGCGCGGCCGATTTCCATGAACATCGCGCTTGCCTTCCGGGCAAACACGGGCTTGGCGCTCTCCTGCCAGAGCTTCTCGTAGGTGAAGGCCGCCTCTTCGGGACGGTTCAGTTTCTCGAGCACTTCGCCAAGCCGCTCCATGAAGATCAGGCGGGTCTCGCCGCTGGAGTTCTGGATCTGCTTCTCCAGGATCTCCTCGAGGTCGCTCCAGAGCTCGTGGGTGGTGAAGAGCTTGTCCAGGGCGGCCACGGCGATCCCGTCTGTCGGGGAGATCTCGAGGATCTCCCGGTAGATGTGGATGGCCTGGTCCGGCAGCTCGAGCTCGCTGACCGTGATGTGGGCCAGCTCATGCAGCGTGCGGAGCTGCTCCTCCTCGACGTCGGAGACGTCTGCGAGCTTGCGGAGCACCTCGGCGGCCTTCTGCCACATCTGCAGCTGCTTGGACAGGCGGAGCACCGCCTGAAGGAACTCGACGTTGTCGGGCTCCATGGACAGGACCTTGTTCCACCAGGAATGGGCCACCTCGAGGCGCGCCAGCTTTGTCTCGTACACGGTGGCGATGCCGCGCAGGAGGCTGATGATGTCCTCCAGGGGAAGATCGTTGAGTCCGAACTTCCATTCCATCAGCAGCGCCTGGTTCTCCCATTGCTCCAGCTGGATCAGCAGGGCGATGAGATCGTCGTACGCACGGGCGTCATGGCAGTCCAGCTCCAGGATCGCGCGAAGCACGTCCTCGCGCTTCTGCCACTGCTTGATCTCGGTGTAGAGCTCCGCGACCTCGCGGTACATGGCGATGGACTGGGCGTTGTCGACCAGTCCTCCGGCGAGCCGCTCGAGCAAGGCACAGCAGGCGCCGAGCACGGAGAGCGCGCGGCCCTCGAACAGGAACCACTCGCGCAGCTCCAGATCGTGCGGGTTGACCGACACCGCGCGGCCCAGGATCTCGAAGGCCTTGCGGTTGTTCTGGGCGCCGTCCTTCCACACGCGTGCCATCTGGCTGAGGTGTTCGACGTGCTCCTCCACGGAGGCGTACGGCAGCATGGCCCAGGCACGGGCGAACTCCTCCCACGCCGATTCGGGCGGCGCCACCTCGGCGGAGATGCCAGGGTGGGGGGCGCTCGGATCCTGCAGCGCGATGTCGCTGTGGAACTCGGACACGACCTGATCATAGGTCATGCCCTGGAGGCTGCCGGTGCGGACCTCGATCAGATCCGCGATGGCCAGGGAGTTGGTCGGGCTGGAGAGGACGAAGCCCTGATGGGAGACCTCCTCCTCATCGATGACCTCGAGCTCCTCGAGATCGAGCTCCTCGAGCTCCTGGGTATGCTCGCCGCGGCGACCCGCGGGGGCCAGCTCTCCCTTGTCGCGCCGGCGCTTGAGCTCGCGCAGGCCGGCGGTCATCATGGAGTCGGGCTCGACGGGCCTGGCGACGCGCTGATCGGCGCTGTAGGTCCCGAGCAGCTTCGCAAGGCGCCACAGTTCCTCCTGGATCTTCGTGTTCGTGGGTTCCAGCAGGAAGGCACGAAGATAGGCCCTGTAGGCGCGCAGGGGATCCTGCATCTCGGTCTCGGCCGTGACCGCGCACTTGCAGATGAAGTCGACCTTCTCGACGGCGTCATGAATCTGGGCCAGGCGGATGCCCTGCACGATGGTGAGCAGGTCCCAGGTCTTCGTGGAGCGCGCCAGACGCTCGATCTCGTCGAGCACCTTCTGGGCGACGGGGTCCTCGCGGAAGGCCCGCTCCCAGCGGATCAGCGCGGCGGAGGGATCGTCGAGCTGCTCCTCATAGAGCCTGGCCAGCCGCGTGAGCAGCTCGAACTTGCGCGGGCCCCGGGACAGGTTGTTGATCAGGTGCTCATAGAGGGATGCGAGCTGGCTGGGGCCCTCCGGGAACTGGGCCGAAAGGTCCTCCGCCTCGTACAGGAACTCCTCGTCGTTCTGGTTCCGCATCAGGTAGCGCGTGACCCAGTCCATGGCACGGGAGTAATCCTTGAGGTGGGTGCGCAGGCAGTCGACGGTCTTCTGCAGGACGTCGCGGTCCGCGCTCCACTCCTCTTTGAGCAGCAGCTCATAGACGCCCACGAGCTGGGCCCAGTACTGGTGTTCCCCGGCCAGACGTTCCAGCACGGAGAGGATCTCCGTTTCGGTGGGTCGGATCTGCAGCGCGATCTTGTACCACGCGAAGGACTCCTCGGGGTTCTCGAGCTGGACGTCGTTGAGCTCTCCGAGTTTCCGTGCATGGACGAACTTCTTGTCCACATCGGGCTCCACGGAATACAACTGGGTGGTGAGCTCGGCGAGCCGCTCCCAGCGGCCCTCCTTTTCGCACAGATCCAGCTGCAGCATGAGCGCCCTGGGGTTGGACGGCTCCAGCGACAGCACGTGGTCGAGCTGGTCGGCCGCCTTCGTGTCGTCATGCAGTTGTTCCAGGTAGATCTCGGCGATCTGGAGGGAGTATTGGACCTTCTCCTCCAGGGTGTCGGCCTTCTCCAGGAAGCCGCGGTACAGTTCAATGGCGCCTTCACAGTCACCGGTGGACAGGTAGAGGCGCGCCAGACGCTCCTGGACGTTGCGGTCGCGCCGGGTGGGCTCGACCTTCTCGAGCATGGCCAGCGCGTCATGGGGACGGTTGAGCTTCTGGTCGTAGATTTCGGAGAGCCGCAGGGCGAGGTTGTTCAGTTTGTCCGCATCGGTGGCGCGCTGGATCTGGCTCTCCATGACCTCCACGAGCAGATCCCACTGTTCCAGCGTGTAGGACAGCCTCGTGACGTGCGTCAGGTACTCGGTCTCCTCCGGGGCCTGCTCCCAGAGCTGGCGCCATGCCTCGAGGGCCCGCTGGGGTTCGCCCACCTGGCGCTCCCAGACCTGGGCCAGCCGCTTCCACGACGGCGCGACCTGATCGGGCTCCACCGGCCACTCCCCTTCGCGCAGCCCCATCTCGAGGAGATTGGCGTATTCGAGGTAGTTGCCCGTGCGCTCATATAAATCGAGCATCTTCGGGATGACGTTCTCCAGCTCGAGGCGGTTGTTGAGCACCGCGCGCAGGCAGCGGAGGGAATCCTCGGGCTTGGAGAGGCGCTTGTCGTAGACCTCCGCAGCCTTGATCAGGAGCGGGGCCTGTTCCTCGGGATCGACCACGCGCGTGCTCCAGCGCTCCAGCAGGGCGGTCAGTTTGGGCCAGTTCTCCAGGCTCTCCAGGCTCTCCATCAACGCC